>NZ_PFNG01000068.1:0-359 GCF_002791875.1 Candidatus Aquicultor secundus
TCCTCGGTTATCTCACACGAAATAGCATAACTTAAAAGCGCCAGCGTCCTCACCGGATATCTCGAGATATTATCCAGCAGGTAATCCCAATCCAGGTGCTTGCTGTTCCTGATCAACAAAAGAATATCCTGGAAGTCCTCCTGCCTGGTGGCTTTCCATGAAACCAGGAGTTTCGAGTGGATGATGTCTTCGACGGACGCCATAAGAAATACCGTACCGTCAAGGCTCGCCTGCCGGGCCCTGGCCAGCATCTCATCGCTCAACACAACCCCATTCGGGTCCCCCAGAAACCCCTTTCCTAAAGCGAATAACAGATCTATTATCTGCCCGTCTTTAAATGCGTGATATACCCAGTTATC
>NZ_PFNG01000068.1:371-1609 GCF_002791875.1 Candidatus Aquicultor secundus
GATCGAGCAACCTGATTGCATCTTGTTTGTATACTAAAAGATCGAGGTCTTTCGTCACGCGCGTGCGCCCATACTCGAGCATTGCAATACCGCCGGCAACCACAAACGGTACTTTAAGCTGGTGAAGCGCGTTAATCGCGTCGATATATACCGGTATCGCATCCCTCATTTTCTCGGGGATCAAAGGTGTAACATCATAAACTGGTTTTGCCGCCTCCATTTTGACTCCTTTCCCGTGTATACGTATTTATACCCACGAAAAGAGTTCCAGTATGCACCGATTCTTAAAATGTACACGTTAAGATGGCGGCACTTAAAAGCCCCGGTTTTGGACTTACCCACCTACGGCTTGCTTTAACTGCTCAACCATTGCAGCCTCCGGGACGGCACCCTCCACTGAAGTTTTGTCATTAATGACCGTCTTAGGCACCGCCATTACCGAGAAGCGCATTGCCATATCCGGAAACTCCGATGCCTCAAAAGCATCCGCCTTTACGTTGTCGTTTTCCATAGCCATCTGAAAGGCCAAACTGACCGCTCTTGGGCAGTAAGGTCAGGTGGGTGTGACAAATACCCGTAAATGAACCGGTTCCTTAATCTCGGCAAGCGCCCGCCTGGTATCATCGGTAAGCTTGGTTTCCCCTTTTGAAACGTTTATAAGGCCATCTAAAAGGGCCGAGAACTCATACCCCGACGGGATACCGTAATACCTGATCCCGTAATCTTTTTCTCCAACCAGAGCAAGCGCGGGCACGCCTTCTATGCCGTACTGCTCAACCTTATCCTTGTCTTTTATATAATCATAAACTTCAAGCTCAAGCTTACCGGATAGGCCTGCAAGCTCTTTGAGCATCTCTTCGGTTTCCGTGCAATATTCACACGGTGTTACCTCAACCTGAACGGGCAATTCAAGACTTGGTTGATCCTGCGTAAAGTACACCACCTTCACCGGCTGATTCATATTACCGCTTAACAACTCGTCTATCTCGCGCCTTTGGTCCTCATTAAAAATCATGCTCAACTCCCCCTTCAACCTACAACTTCAGCTTTTATTTCTCCAAAAAGCATCTTATAAAAATCGGGATAGGGGGCGGCTTTCGCCGCCGACCCTCCCACACCACCGTACAAGCGGGTCCGCATACGGCGGTTCGTCAGAATGAACGTACTACCGAGTATCGCTTCGTCAGACTAATTAGACCCAGTTTGGTTAAATGTTCGTTGGTAAAAGTACGTTTTAA
>NZ_PFNG01000138.1:0-1354 GCF_002791875.1 Candidatus Aquicultor secundus
TGGCTTGTCTAAGCTTAGACCCTCCTGCACAAGAAGAAGGTTTCCGCACCCAAGATTCTTCAGTCGCTTCGCTCCTTCAGAATGACAGGGATTTGAACACCGTGCTACTCCCAAACGATCAAAGACGTGCCCGTCATCTCCTGGGGTTTTGGGATATGCATGACATCAAGGATGGTCGGTGCCACGTCGGCAAGGATGCCTTCGCCTTCGGGCTTGAGCTTGAGCTTGAAGTGATTATCTATGATTGCGTAAAATGGGACCTTGTTTGTTGTGTGGGCGGTGAACGGTTGGTGGTGAACGAAGTCGATCATTTTGTCGGCATTGCCGTGGTCGGCGGTTATAAAAACAGCGCCGCCTTTCGTCCTGGCCATCTCGACGATGCGCCCGATGCTGGAATCAACGACCTCGGCGGCTTTAACAGCGGCTTCGAAGACCCCGGTGTGCCCGACCATATCGCAGTTGGCGAAGTTTACCACTATGAAGTCATATTTATCCGATTGTATGGCATTAACCACAACATCGGTTACCTCTTGTGCGCTCATCTCGGGCTTTAAGTCATAGGTAGCGACCTTTGGCGAGGGCACGAGAACCCTGTCCTCGCCCGGCTTGGGCGTCTCGACCCCACCGTTGAAAAAAAACGTCACGTGGGCGTACTTTTCGGTTTCGGCGGTGTGAAGCTGCTTCATATCGTGATCGGCCAAGATATCCGCAAGAATATTCTTAAGCTCCTGCGGTGGAAACGCAACCGCAACGTTGAAGGTGACATCATACTGCGTCATGCAGACGTAAAATACATCGGGCGGATGAACGCCCCGGTCAAAGCCCGTGAAGTCCTTGTTGATAAACGCCCTGGTTATCTCGCGACCCCTGTCCGAGCGAAAATTATAGAATATCAGTGAATCGCCGTCTTTTATGCCGGCCACAGGGCTGCCTGTGGCTTTATCGATAATAACGGTCGGCTCTACGAATTCATCCACAACACCCGCATCGTAAGATTGCCGGACCGCCTGCTCGGGGGTGTATGCGTGCTCACCTGCCGAGTGTACCATCACATCATAAGCCCTCTTGACGCGCTCCCAGCGATTGTCCCGGTCCATGGCGTAATACCTGCCCATGACCGTCGCGACCCTGCCAAGCCCTACCTGCGCCATTTTCTCTTCAAGCTGCTTAAAATAGGTCAGCGCGCTTTGCGGCGGTACATCGCGGCCATCAAGAAACGCATGGACGTAAACGCGCTCGAGCCCCTGCGACTTGGCCATATCCAGCAGCGCAAAAAGATGTGTCTCGAGACTGTGCACACCACCATCGGATAAGAGACCCATTAGATGCAGGGCCGTGCCTTTTTCCTTCGCCG
>NZ_PFNG01000134.1:0-2719 GCF_002791875.1 Candidatus Aquicultor secundus
ATTCTGGGTGCAAAAGATAGAATGCGGGCGGGAAGAACTGCCCCAGCCAAGGGCCTCACGTTGGTCAGGGTTAAGTATTAACAAGTGCTCTGCTGCTGAACTAAACTCTTTGGCTCAAAAACTCTCTTGGTGTTAAAACCGCATAGTCGGTCTTACCTTCCAGGTGCTGTTTATCCCATGTGATAATTACAGTAGTACCCGGTATATATTGCTTGATGGTTGTCAGTAAGAGGGCATCTCCCAGTGAGTTTTTCTCGGCAATTTGGGTGAAGACCTGTCCGATGGTGAGAAATGGTAGGGGGGCGTCAAAATCATTGGTTGGATATACTCTTACCTTGTAGCGATCGCTAAAGTAAGCAAAGAACTCAGTTAGTTGCTGATTGTTTAAGTTGAAAGATAGGATGCCGCATATTTCAAGGAGGTTAATAATCGTTGTCGCTCCCTCATCGGTTTTCGCCAGGTATGAGAGAAATTCTTTGTTTGCTTTATAGTTCTTGTCGCGCTGGTAGCGAAGATCGATGATAAAGATATTAGTATCAACAACTATTAAGCTCTCTTTCGCGTCCAAGCCATAGCCTCCTGCCATGTTTTAAATTCAGGAGAGCTTTGCTTAAGTGTTTCCTCAATATCTTTCCACGCTTGTTCTGCAGGCCTTAAATCACCAGTTTTCTTTTCTAAATATTCTGCAGGTAATATAGCTGCAGCGGGTTTTCCTCTTACGGTAATTAAGAATTTTTCTCCTTCTCTGGCTTTGCGAATGATCTCTCCTGTTTTATTCTTCAACTCGCGCGCTGTTACTTTTTTCACTCTTATATTAACCCCCCTTGTAGCTATTTCTGGCTTAATAGTAGCTACAAGGTTCGCGAAAGTCAATACTTCAAACATTTAGAAGATTAACCAAAATAGTATCCCATTCAAAAGCAGCATCTATGAGTTGCATATTCAAAACATTTAAATCCTGCAAAGCTATCACCACTTCAGTATCATGTCCAGTAAGCCCTCGATAAAGGTATAGTAATATGGGCTATTTCTTATGAATTTTTATAAAGTAACCACCGCTATTATCGTAGAATGCACCTTTTACGTCGTGAAAACTTACGTAAAGCGGCTTGCTGCCGGTATTTAGCCCAAATCTTGAGCCTAAAACTACAGGTGCCCCGTATTCCCCGCTTTTTCCTATTAAGGCGCCTGTAGGAGCACCTGGTAAAAGGGGAGGATGGCCTTGCCATTCTTGTAATGTATAACTGCTGCCGTCAGGTCCTGTTGATCCCCACCCAGGCGGATCAGTTGAACCTTCTCCCCAGGCTTTTCCTTCCAGAGTTCCAGACATTCCAGTATTAAACCATTCTACGGTTGCAGGTAGGTAGATCATTTTATTGTTTTGATCCAACTCGTATATCTCTGCTTGTCTAAAACGCCCAAGGTCTTTAGAGCATCTAAGAGAAACCATATTGCCTGATTGAAGCGGATGATTCTCAAAGTCTAATGAACCTTCTTTAACCGTTATAGATTGATAATTTTGTTGATCTTCAATCAGAACGAATACGCTAAAGACCACGCTCTTTCTCGACTTAGACCATTCCACGCTTTCAGTTATTCGACCTTCGCTTGATTCGATAATGGTTTTCTGAGGGTTCATAGGTCGATCGAAAGTAATTCTTATCTTTGCAACAGGAGAATCTATATCCGCGTTGCCGTCTATGATGTCCATATGCTCAGGCGAAATAACCTCGAATTTCTTGACTTTCGGAGTTGTCCAAGTCTTAAAGACGATTTTGTTCTCGCTCTTTATGCCAAGCATATTCAAAAGTGGATTCTTGGAATGAGACGATACCTCGACTCGATAAAAAGAATCGGTGCTAAAATTGCCATGCGGTTCAAAGAAATACGCCCCACTATCTTCGCTTAAGGTTCCATCAACCTCTTGATCTTGTGAGCCTGCTATAATATTAGCCGCCTGGCTGTTTGTTCTAAAAATTCTTACCGAATCTATTTCTGTTAAAAAACCAGGCTGGATAGAAATTTTGCTCTCTGGAGCTAATTCCTTATTCTTGTCATTTACGATATGGGTGCGAGGGAGTGTTATTATAGACATGCCGATTATTACGACTGCTATAACGATTACAAAAACGACTATTTTAGAAGTGCCGAATTTCATGTTCCTTACCCCTTGCTCAATCGAAAGATGCTAAACAACTCTTAAGGCAGCTTAATCGTCACTAGTTTTGCCTCTTGATTCCAATCAACAGTCGCCCCCAAGGCTTCTGCAACCCAGCGGATGGGAAGCATGGTGCGGCCGGCTCTGATCTCGGGAGCGGCATCCATCTGAACGTTGGAATTGCTGTTGCGCATAATTCTCGAGCCTATCGTTAAAGTCAAAACAGTTCCATTGGCTCCAGCTACGGTTGCAGTTTTAGTTTTGTTGTTCCAGAAAACCGTAGCCCCCAGAGCTTCAGCAACATAGCGTACAGGCAGATAAGTGCGACCGCTTTTAACGTAGGGCGCAATGTCCATCTCAAGTTCGGTATCGTTGCTGCGATACTTGATATCGCCAATTGTCATCTCAACAATTTTGGGACCTGTAAGGTATGGATTGCCCCAGATTGCGTAATCAAGTTTGCTGCCTTCAACCCAAACAGCAACAATCTTTAAACGCAGCACATTTTTAACTGATATGTCGAAAGTAGAGGGTTCATCACCAAGGTTTTTGATCGGGCTT
>NZ_PFNG01000134.1:2867-4826 GCF_002791875.1 Candidatus Aquicultor secundus
CGTCACCTTTTAGTGAACTAGAGTAAGTTTTACCATTTATTTTGGCAGAAGTGGATTCGAATCCGTAATAATTATGCCCACCACTGCCTACCGCTACTGGATCAATGCCGTTCAAATAAACCGTGACCCCAGCCAAAGCAGAACTCGATGTACCTGCAATTACTGTTAGGAACATCGCTAACACCAGAAATGATTTTATTGCGAATCGTCTCATTGTTATCCTCCCTAATCTAAGATAATATTTTTGGCCCTTGCAATTAAGACTCTTAAATACCAGCCGGCATTTGCTGCTGCCGCTTAGCAACAGCCTACTGGCCGAATATCGCTGAATTGATTGCGGCTACAAATTGAGAGCCCGCCTCTTTCTTTGCACGCACCTTTCTTTTATCGCCACCAGTAGTATTGATTGCAACGAAATTCTCACCTATAAGCATTACTATGCCGGCCACTAATAGAATAAGGCCGATGCCAACAATGAGAGTTATGATGCCTAAGGCGATAAGCAAGATGCCCATAGCGGTATTGCGCGTTGAATCCATCTTTACCGACGTAACGTGTCTGAGTGGGATGCTTTCCACACTCTTTGACAGCGGTATAAGTTTTAGCAACCGTCTTTCAAGAACGTAAATCACTCGCCGGTCTGTTACGGCTCCGATATCTCCTTCCCATATAATTTTCTCGCCTTGCTGAACGTCAAACACTCATACCATCTCCTTTATCCGTATGCTACGCTCGATTAGTCTGACTGGTTTGGATCTTTGCTTGTTAAAGACTCTGCTAAAATGCAAACTGCTTTTTGCAGGGCGGCACGCGGCATTGTCTTGGTATCCACGTATAGAAAACCGGCATTTTCCTCTAAGCTAAATTTAAGAATGGCAAAGTTGGGCCTTTTTTTAAAAGGGCTAGGTCTTTTGACGCCTTATCATCTAAGACAATAAGGTCTGCATCTATGTTGGACGTTAGCAAATTTGCGACATTATCGAAAAACGAGGTTATGCAAAAACCCGGCCCAAGAACTCTCTTAAGGCCCGCTTTGAACATTGGATATCTGCTCACCACAACAGTCTTTACCTTCATGGTTAAAGGCTAAATGTCCCCAGTGGGATTATCTATGGGTTAAGTGGCTAAAATACGGGGGCTAGCCAGACTACAACATAGGCAGGTTGGCTAATATTACTCCTTGGGATTAATAAACCCCTGGTGCGCTGCAAACACGGCGGCTTGAATGCGGTTTTCGAGTTGAAGCTTAGAAAGGATGTTGCTTACGTGATTTTTAATCGTACTTTCACTTACAAATAGCTTCTTACCAATCTCTTTGTTATCCAATCCTTCAGCCATGAGTTTCAACACCTCTTGCTCCCTGTCTGTAAGCTTTGTCGCAAGCGGATGTGGCTTTCGCTCCGATTTCTTGCTCATATGTCTAAACTCATCCAGAAGATCCGCAGCCATCGCCGGATTGATGATGCTTTCGCCCTTATAAATTGCTTCGATCGCTTTGATAAGAGCACTTTTATCGGTGTCTTTTAAAAGGTATCCTCTAGCTCCAGCTTTGATTGCTTTTACAAGGTCTTGGCTATCTTCGGATACCGTTAAGACAAGTATTTTGATATGTGGGTTTTCAGCTATTATTCGTTCGGTAGCGGTAACTCCGTCAAGATTAGGCATATTTATATCCATAAGAACCACATCAGGTATAAGCGCTTTGGCAATTCTCACGGCTTCTTCTCCGTCTGTTGCCTCGCCGACCACCTCTATCACCGAAGAGCTGGAGAGCATGCTAAGAATGCCCTCTCTAATAATTACGTGATCATCTGCAACGAGTACCTTTATCCTATACATCACCGTTCACTCCCGGGCCCTAATGGTATGGAAAGCTTTACTTTTGTGCCTGCTCCCTTATCTGTAGTAATTGCAAGGGTTCCTCTCAGCTTCTCAGCTCTTTCGCGCATGCTTAAAAGG
>NZ_PFNG01000134.1:4912-6581 GCF_002791875.1 Candidatus Aquicultor secundus
TTCCAGCCTTACCATGCCGGCCCCCGAATGACGGGTGGCATTGCTCAAGGCTTCTTGGCAGATACGCAGTATTTCATATTTCTGCTCGGCAGAGAGCGGTAAGCCATCTATACTAAAGTTTGTATCGATTTTACAGCCGGTGGCTGAAGAAAAACGGCGACAGCAGTGTGTAAGCACGCGACTTAAATCCTGTTCAATGTTTTCCGGCCTTAACGCATAGATAGCATTTCTTAAATCTCGAAGGGTTGCTGAGACAAGTTCTCGCATCTGGTAAACGGTATCCAGTTCTCTTGCGCTTAACTTTTCGCATAGCGCATCAGCTTTTAGCTTGATTGCAGATAACATTTGGGCGAGGTTGTCATGGAGCTCTCGGGCAAGTCTTGCCCTTTCTTCAGAGATAGCTTCTCTTTCAGCCTGTTCCTTAATTACTGAGCGCTGTCTCACGATCTCGGCGATCATATCAGATGGATAGATTAACATGAACCCTACTGTAAAATACGCCGTTATTTGTCCAAGAAAAAGGGGGAAGTGCTCAAGCGAGAAGAAACCCTGTAGTGTAGCGCCATGTACAAAGATGGAAACGACTTGAGTGGCCGTGAGGAGGACGCTTGAGTATGCAGCGCCTTTAAAACGAAACATGACGCCTGCCGGGATAACGGGTGAGATTGAATAGAAGTAAAACGGAGAATCCCACGCGTTGTATACCATTAAAAGGATCATACTTATAATAATATCAGCACCAAGGTATACCGCATGTCTTGTAAGAAGCGCATACAATTCTCGGCGTTTGGTGTAAATTACTACAGTGTAAAGAAGAACGACCACCCAGATGACGAGGCCCAACGTATAGTTAGCGCCAAGGCTAAGTTTAAATAGTATCCAGATCAGACCGAATGCAAGTGCTATGACCCTGAATACAAAGAAAAACTGGAAGAGCTGCCTGTATTCGTCCGGAGCCTGGGCTAATTGACCTCTATGCATTGAAAAGATACCTCTCGCCTATTTTGTCTATTTTATCATTTAAATTTCGCGTGATACAACCGTAGGATCGATAGTAAAACAAATAAAGAACCTGAGTGCGCAAGATTGGGAATCCGTCCTTTAAATTTAAGACGTATAATTGGCCACTTGACCCATAGACGTGCTGGCGGCTGTAGCACTACCATTTGGGATAAGAATGCAAACCAATTTTATGAGCAAAGGAGTGTTGCAGGTGAAGCGTATGTATTTACTGTCACTGATAGTCTTTTTTTTATTCGGCTTTGTTTCAGATGCTTTTGCATTTGAGAATTCCAAGTTGGCCGAAATTGCGCAAAAATATATCGGTCGAAATTTTAGCAAAGAAGGAATTCAATGTAAGGGGTTTGTTCAGAAAGTGGTAAGAAAAGCTGGTAGAAAGCTAGATTCTGGATATCGATTCTGTTATCTAGATGTAGGCAAAGAGACCACTTCAAAAGAAGCCACAAGAGGTGATATTATTCAACTGGATAATCCCAGCATTAACCATGATGAAAGAAAAGATAGAAAAGGCGGAAGCGCAGCCTACACTAAGCCAATGCATACTGCAATAGTTATTGATAACTATGGAAATGGGGCCTATAAAGTTGTTGATTGCAATTGGGGAAAATTTCGGTATACGGTGCGCATCGGCGATTGGAATCCATACAAA
>NZ_PFNG01000086.1:0-6553 GCF_002791875.1 Candidatus Aquicultor secundus
ATTCTCGACCCGTATTCTTAAGCTGATTGCTGAATGCTGAGAGCTGAGCTACACTCTAGACCTTCACTACAATGCGCGAAGCGCTATGTCGTTTCTAAAGTGCATGTTATCAAAGTGAATTTTGCCGACGGCCTCGTAGGCCTTGCGCCTGGCCTCCTCGAAGTCTTTGCCGAGGGCGCTCACGTTGAGCACGCGCCCGCCCGCGGTAACGATACGGCCGTCTTTTACCTTGGTGCCGGCGTGGAAAACAGTCACGCCTTCAACGGTGCCGGCTTCATCAAGCCCCTTTATGGGGTAGCCGGTCGAGTAATCGCCGGGATAGCCGCCCGATGCCAGAACCACCGTAATGCATACATCATCGGTCCATGCCAGGTTTACACCCGAGAGGTCACCATTGGCAACCGCGAGCATCGGCTCGATGATATCGCTGGTAAGCCTGGGTAGAATCGCCTGGGTCTCGGGGTCGCCGAAGCGCACGTTAAACTCCAAAACTCTCGGCCCATCTTTGGTGAGCATGATACCCGCGTACAGCACACCGCGGTATTCAATCCCCTCAGATGCGAGACCCTCGATGGTGGGCTTAAGAACCGTCTCGACGATTTGCCCGTAAAGCTCTGAGGTAACGATGGAAACCGGCGAGTATGATCCCATGCCTCCCGTATTCAAGCCCTCGTCGTTGTCGTAGGCGCGCTTGTAATCCTGGGCGGGCACCATCGGGATTACGTCCTTGCCGTCGCTAAACGCGAGAACGGAAAGCTCCGGGCCTTCCAGGTATTCTTCAATGAGCACCAGCTTGCCCGCCATGCCGAACTGCTCCTCGACCAGGCAACTTTTAAGGGCGGCTTTGGCCTCGTCTTTATCTTTCGCAATAAAAACCCCTTTTCCGGCGGCCAGACCGTCGGCTTTAATCACATAGGGGGCTTTGAGTCGCTCAAGGAAGGCGGCGGCGTCCCCGTAGTTATCGAAAAGGTTCGCCTCCCCTGTGGGGATACCGTACTTATTCATGATGTTTTTGGCGAAGCTCTTGCTCCCCTCAAGCTCGGCCGCCCGTGCGCTCGGGCCGAATACTTTTAAACCCTTTTTCGCGAATACATCGGCTATGCCCGCTACCAGGGGCGCTTCGGGACCTACCACCGTGAGGTCGATCGATTTATCCTGTGCGAAGTTGGCCAGCGCCTCAACATCGGTCGGGTCGAGCGCAACGCACTCGGCCAACTGTGCAATCCCCCCGTTTCCGGGAATACAGTATATCTTCTCGACCTTGGGACTTTGTTGTATCTTCCATACCAGGGCGTGTTCGCGCCCGCCGCTACCAATGACCAGTATCTTCAAGACTCCTCCATTTCACCTGACACAACGCAAGCCTTACCACTTTTAATGAAAATGCGGTACAATAGTTAGCAGAGCAATTTGAAAAAGTTAGACCACCGCATTTCTTAATTTTACGTAAAATCAGTCCTAGCTGCAATAAAGCAAGGTGACCGCCCAGCAATCCAGCAATCGTATATCGAGATTGGGCTGATAGAGTGATTTAAAAGGCTCCTATTAAGGGTAGAAACTTACTACGGCTAAATTATTGGTTTGTTATAGGTTTGGGGTAGAATTTTATCCCAACTGGTGTCATATTTGCAATAGCAATAGAGTTCTTGTAATAGAGTTCCTTAATAGACCGTATTAATAGAACACGCTGCACTAGAACAGTTAGTAAGTCTTTATTATAGGTCTATCAGAGGTGGTACGGAAGTAATGTAAAGAACCGCCGTTTTCATAAGCTGTTGTAGTGGGTCTAGCGGCTCACAATAGGACAGTAGGTCACATTAGGCCACAATAGTTTACTTATTTCATAGTCGTGGGTAGAAACGAGGTTGATGTTGAAAAGGCTCTTTATATCGTTGCACTTAGCAGTAGCACTAATCATAGCCCTTATGGTACCGGCAGCCGCAGCAGTGAACACGGACACGCCGAGTGGGGGTAAGGTTGTCATTAGTGAAACGACCGTTTCAACCGTGCCGGGGTCAGAAAGACCAACGAGAAAATCGACAACTACAACGTCGACCACAGAACGTAAAAAATCGCAGCATAACAGCAGCGGATTAAGCACAACCAGCTCCGATCGGGCAAACGCAAGTGCTCCGGTTAAAACTAAAAAAAGCGCACCGGACACGACAAGTAGTTCAACCACGTCGACCGACGCGTATGCCCCGGTGAAGAAATCGGTGGCGACGAGCACCTCGACGACGCTCAAACAAAGGGTTGTTGTCGAAGGGGAAAAGATAAAAAACCCGGCGCTTGCGGCCAAAGTGAAAAAACCCAAGGTCAACAAAGCGGGGATCGATTTTAAGCCGTTTCTTGCCATGGCGATCTTGTTGATTATCGCCGGCAGGACAAGTTTTGAAAGAACCTCCTTCTCGCCAGCTTGGGGCAGGGAGAACAAGATCAACAAAAGGACGGGAACCTTATGATGCATCCGGCAGAGGCATATAGCGAATACTCGTTTCCTGCCCAGGGCAGAAAAACCCGGCCAAAGATTTCCATAGTCATACCGGTATATAACGAAGAGGCGTTCCTGCCGACCGCCGCCTCCGACTTCTACGACGGTCTGCAGCAGCTGGGCGTGGCGTTTGAGATCATTCTGTGTGAGAACGGAAGCACCGATGATACCAGGCGGATAACCAAAGGGTTATCTGAGGAGCTGGATAACGTGCGGACGCTGACAATAGGTGTTGCTGATTACGGTAGGGCCATGCGGGCCGGCATGGTCGCCGCTAAGGCCCCGTATATCTTTATTTTCGATATCGACTATTACAGTACCGATTTTTTGAAGGAAGCGCTCGGGCTCCTGAAAAAATACGATGTGGTCATCGCCTCCAAGCTCGCGCCGGGGGCCGAGGATAGGCGCAGCTTTTCGCGCAAAATGGCAACACAGGGCTTTTATCTGTTCATCAAGATGCTCTTTAACGTGCACGTTAAAGAGACGCACGGAATGAAGGCGTTTAACCGGAAGAAAATCGAGCCGATTATCGAGCGCGCGTGCCTGGCAAAGGACCTGTTCGATACCGAGCTCGTCATCAGGGCCGAGCAAAGCGGTCTTAGAATAAAAGAAGTCCCGGTCGTGGTCGAAGAGAAACGGCCGGCGCGCTCGAGCATGGTAAAACGAATCCCTCGAACGATTATCGGCCTTTTCATGCTTCGCTACTTCTTATGGAAAGAACACCTTGCACAAGGATCATCCACGTAGGAGGGGACCAAAATAGAGAGGCTGGTATCCCGGATCAGGACCGTGAGGCTCTCACGCCTTGCGGTAGTGCTTGGATTTATAGCGATCTACGGAACGCTTTTTTCATTTTTTAAACCGGATTTGATCTTCTCCGCAACGACAACCGCCGGAGGAGATACCGGCGCGCACCATTATATCGCCGACTTCCTTATCCATAACCTGCTGCCCAAAGGCAGGATAACGGGATGGTCGCCCGGCTGGTATATGGGATTTCCAATGCTTCATTTCTACTTTCCGCTCGGCTTTTTGGCGATAGCGGCCATGAGCACCGTCATCAAATACCAAATCGCCTTTAAAATCGGCACGCTGCTCGGTGTGTTTCTGCTTCCCGCCACCACTTACGCGGCCTTTAAAGTGCTGGATTTTAAGTTTCCCTTCCCCCTAATAGCCTCGGGCTTTACCCTGCCGTTTCTGTTCATGGAGAGCTACTCGATTTACGGCGGCAACATCTTGAGCACGCTTGCCGGTGAGTTCGGCTACAGCTTAAGCTTCTCGCTGCTGATTTTATTTTTAGCGCTTCTTTACCGGGATATTAAAGAGCAGAAATTCAGGGTCTCTACCGGTGTGCTGCTCGCCATGGTCGTGCTCTCGCACGTGGTCACCACCATCATGGCGCTCGCCTTCTCGACATATTTTCTGCTCAACAAGCTGAACGTAAAGCGTTTTGCCATTCTTGCCGGCGTGTTCGTGCTGGGCTTTTTGCTTACCGCATTTTGGTCGCTCCCCTTTGCCGCAAAAATCGGTTACACCGCACACATGCAATGGGATCAGCTCCAGGGAATCAACGAGATACTGCCCGATCCCCTGCGACCCTTTATAGCACTAAGCGCCCTCGGCATACTGGGGGCGATTATCAGGCGCGATAGCCGGATGTATATCTTTTTGTGGACGTTCGTAATGTCGGTGGCGCTGTTTTTCCTGGTGCCGCCGGGTCGGCTCTGGAACGGGCGGGTCGTGCCCTTCTTCTACTATTTCTCGTTTATCTGGGCGGCGTACGGCATCTGGTTTTTACGCCGGGTTCTCGCCGGGCTCTTCTATGATTACGTGCTGCTGCCTAAACGCTATGCGGATTACGCGGTAGCAGCGATTGCCGTTGCCGTGGTCGTTGGCAATGTATTTGGAACCAGCCAGACCGCCACGGCCTGGATCAACTGGAACTACTCCGGCTTCGAGGGCAAAGCTCACTGGAACGATTTTAATGCGATCAATAAATATATAAAAAGCCTGCCTCCGGGGCGGGTGATGGTCGAGCACTCCTCGAAGATAGACACCTTCGGCACGCCACGTGCCTTTGAGCTTTTGCCCTATTTCGCGGGGCACCCCACCATCGAGGGCACCTTGATGGAGGCTTCGATCTCGGCGCCGTTTCACTTTATAAACCAGGCAGAACTCTCAAAAGAGCCGAGCTGCGCGATACTCGGCATCCGGTACCCGCAGCTTAACGTGGCCGATGGCGTGCGCCACCTGCAGCTATACAATATCGATTATTTTCTTGCCCTTTCAAACGAGGTCAAGACCCAGGCGGAAAAAGACCATGACCTGGCGCTCCTAAAAAAGTTTAAAGTGCGCGGCACCGACATGGAGTTTGCCCTCTACAAAGTCAACACCGATGGCTACGTGGTCATCCCAAAATATATGCCGCTGATGGTTGACACCAAGGACTGGCGCGCAACCGCTCTCGCCTGGTATTCAAAACCCAAGCTCTTTGATGTACCGCCGCTGGTCGACGCGAACCAGGCGCGGGCTCTTAAAGACTCGTTCAGGACGGTTTCAGCCGACTTGGAGGGCACCGTCCAGCATGAGCCGGCGCGCAAGGGCAGGATCACTAACGTGCGCATCATCGACGATGGGCTGGATTTCACGACCTCCGCCATCGGGGTGCCGCATCTTATAAGGATTTCATATTTCCCAAACTGGAAAGTCGAGGGTGCCGATGGGCCGTATCTGGCCTCACCGACCATAATGATGGTCGTGCCCAGACAGCGGCACGTGCACCTCTATTTCGGCGAGACCTGGTCTGATACCGCAGGCAGGGTTCTCTCGGATATCGCATGGCTCTTCGTTGCGGCGTATGCGCTTATGTTCGCCGTGCGAAAGATCTCGTCCCTTCGCTCTTCCTCGCAACCCGAGGACGCCGGGCAGGGGGATTCTACCGGGTTTGCGAAGGAACGGAGCGCATAGGTGCCGATTTTTAGCCTTAACAACCGCGAGCTTAAAAAGATACACGAGGCGTCCTGGCCCGAGGGTGTCGATACCGGCTGGCTTGCCGGGCAGATAGCCGAGCGCGACGTGCTGCCGGAAAAACTTCTCGTTATCGGCGACTGGAACGCAAAAAACGGCGCCGGCGGCCTTATCGCGCTTGATGAGAACGCCTCGCTCGTCGCCATACTGTTCGCACCGAAGTCACCTCCCCATGAATGGATCGAGGAAGCTGACGGGCTTGCCTGGGGGGCGCGAAACACCGGTTATGCCGAGCTTAACCAGATGGCCGCACGCTATTTTGAATCGCACGGGCTGGTGGTCGAAGACCTCACCGAGATGCACCGGAGCTATTTCTCGTACGATGAGAAAAAGCGGCCCGGCCATTTTAACCAGGATCAGCGGCTTTTCATCATAGCCACAGATTTTTTTAAAGAGGTACTTTCCGCTCTTAAGTGGCGCAAACTCGAAGTCGACACAACCGCGTACCGTCTGAAATTCATGGAGTTGGAATCCGCAGAGCTGCTCATGAGCATCGATCCGGTGGCCGAGCTTGAAGGCGGCAGGGTCGCCTCACTGGTTTCGGCGCTCTTCGAAGTCCCTTCGATCGTCGCAAAGCGGCTGCTCGGCGACTCTCCTAAAGGGGCCGGGCCTGAGCAGGATGAAAAGGATGATGGTTCGCAAAGACCGGTGGCATCCAGGCTCGACGTTCTGGTCGCACTCGATGCAAATCCCAGGAAATACGAATATGCGGCGCTCGCCGCCATGGTCGCGCTCTACGTGTTTACGTTTTCCTTTATCACCATTCGCAACCACAATAACTACGGGACATTTGGGTTTGACCTTGGTATATTCGACCAGGGTGTCTGGCTTTTGAGCCAGCTTAAGGAGCCCTTTATAACCGCGAGGGGGCTTCACCTGTTCGGGGATCACCTCTCCTTTATCCTGCTGTTAATCGCACCGCTATACCGGATATGGGCCGACCCCAGGCTGCTTCTGATACTGCAAACGGTGGCGCTTGCAATCGGCGCCGTTCCCGTGTTTTTAATAGCGAAAGAAAAACTTTCGAGCAGGATA
>NZ_PFNG01000202.1:0-25321 GCF_002791875.1 Candidatus Aquicultor secundus
CAAGGCGGCTTGATGGGCCCACTCGTTACCCATGTATTAAAAGTCTTACTGTGAGACTCACTGTGAGACTCACTGTGAGAATAATCATCCTTCATAGTAGCAACCTTTCTTCTACGCACTACTATCAAAATTAGCGATTAGCGATTAGCTTCATTCGCTAATCGCTAATCGCTGTTCCCTGCTTCTTACGCCATTACAGGCTGGAAGCTCTTAAGGAACGATGGAATATCGGCGGCCTCACGCGGGCCGACAACGATCTTCCAGCCCTGAAGCTCTTCCTCTAATTCGCCGCTGATCTGCGCGACATAGCCCGGGATAACGACTGTTTTGTGTTTAACCTTGTCGAGAATGTCGCTCTTAGTGATAAAGGCGGCGATTCTCTCCGGGACAAACTTGCCTGCCGCCCATGCGGTAAGGGTCGAGAGACCGTCGGTATCGACGATTCCGAGCCATACCGGCATCTTGCTGCCCTCGATCTCGCTTGAAACGATGAAGTACGTAAGCGAGAAGTTGGTCGTAATAAGAATCGGCGATTCCTCGTTTGCGCCATTGATCGGATAGAAACCCTGATCGACCTGCATCGGCCTCTGCGGGTCGGTGTAGACGTTCTGGCGCAGGACAAAGAGGGCGTATGCCTTCTCCGGGCTGAGGTCTTTTAAGACCATAACGCCGCCGTATTTGATGGTGTAGACAGCCGCATGGACGGTCTCCATCATGTCATCCGCGGTCTCCTCGGCCGGGAATGTAATGGTCGGGTACCCAAACGGGCGCATTTTCTTCTTCAAGGCCGCGCGGCGGGTAAAGATAAGGTTCTGGAAGGTCTCCTTAAGGGTACGGGTACCCATATCGATAACCAGATCCTTCAGACCCATGCCGTCAAGCTTTGTGGTCAGGTCGCCAAGCTCGTCGAGCGAGGCCGGTTTTACCGCCAATGGCGCGCCATATTTCTTGGCGATTTCGGCCATGGCATCAACGTTCGCAGCGGTAGCTGCGTAAAGGAGCGGCTTCTTAATATCTGCGGACACAAAAGCGGCTTCGATAGCCGCAGGCTCTGCCATAAGAACGAGCGGATACTCGATAGCCGAAGCGACTTTTTTAACCATATCGGCGAACTTTCCGGCATCGCCGGACGTGTTCTTTACCGCAACGAGGTTAGCCCTTAAGGTCTGGCCTACGCGCTCGTATACCGTATCCTTTAGTGATTGAAGCTTGGAATCAACCGCAGCCGGGTCGTCGGTATCCTCGATGAGGAGCGCGTAACCCGGGGGGTTGAAGAATGTTTTCTCATGCCTGTACATAACGAGTTCCTCACCGATCTTAAGAGCATAATCACCCTCGCCAATGGTGACGCCCCTCATCGGAGGAGCCGAAGCCTCGGAAAGTAGGGCCTTCGCCTCTTCGCTAACGCTCGGGCACTGCTCAAGTGAAGCACCGCCCGCTGCAAGCTTCATTGCGAACGCCAGGCAGGTCGGAATACCGCACTGGCCGCAGTTTGTTTTCGGCAATTGTTTAAAAATATCCATGCCGGTTAAAGCCACATTCACTCACCTCCAAAAGAGTTGTTAGTCAATCAATTAATTAGCCGAGCATATCCATACTGAGAACCGGATGGTTCTTCGGCTTAATGAACGCCAATACTTCGTCCATGGTCATCGCGTTGGTCTCATCGGCGATCTTATCGAGTAAGTCCGGATCGCCTGAGCGCTCGGCCTGCGCCTCAAGAATACCGCGGAGCTGCTCTTTAAGCTCGGACGGCATCCAGACTACGCGGGCAAAGCCGCCGTCTGCCGAGAGGAACTTCGGGCTGCCGAGGAAGTACTTACCTATACCGGCCATACCCGGGTTCTGCATACCGCCGCCGACCAGACCCGCCATGGTGGAAAAGCCCATACCAAACGGGGTGCCGCCGGCGTAATCGCGGTTAACGATCATGAAACCGCTGTAGATCATACCGGTCTCCTCATCCATAAGCGGCAGGTGGGCAACGATAGCCTCGAAGCAACCGCAGGAGGTCATCGGGTTCTGCATCATTGAGTAGGCGTACAGCCTCGGGACCGCGCCGTTTGAAGCCCCCGAGAGGAACTCGTTGATACCGCTCCACTCGCCGTTCTCTGCATCCAGCGTCTCGCCCTTGAGAATCGGCTGGTTGGGGCCGGTCGGGTTGATCTCATACGAGGCCTTGCCATCGAGCCAGTTGTACGCGCCGCACAGGCCCAAACGCTGCGGGGTGATAATACAGACATGCGTCGGAGCAAACGACTGGCACAGCGTACAGCTATAGAACGTGTCGACGTTATCATCGGTAAGGCCGCCGACGCGCTCGTCACGCTCATGATATTCCTTGCGGGCTACCTCGATGAGTTCATGGACTTTATCATTATCGGTGATCAAGGTCACCTGAACCTTGTCGACGATAGCCGGGAACTCGTTCATGATCTTGGTATGCAGTATCTTACCGATATCCGTTAGTTTGAAACCTTTATCAACGGCTTTCTTGCCCACGCGCATCCACACGACATCGCGCTGTGAGACGTGCATGACGCCCTCAGCCCCGTTGATCAGGTGATGGATCTGGCGCTCGAGAATCGGCTCGAAGTCTTTCTGCATCTTGCGTCCGGCAACATCGACAAGAATGGCCAGTGGATATGCCTTCTTCTCCTGCATGTCTTTGAGGTCGATACCGACAAGCTCTATCTTGTTGTCTTCGACCTCATCCATATCTCTCATGCGCAAGAGTTCGAATGCCTCGCTCTTGCTTCCGCCAAACTCGGCGAATAGGTCGTCTTTACGGATACGCTCGCCCTCAAAGGCCGCGCCGTAGGCAACAGGAATCGGTATCTTGTCGATCTTAATTTTAAGACCGCGAACCTCGATTGATTTCTGGATGATGTTCTCAACCGGCACGTTGGATACAACGTGCTCGTAAGTGCAAACACCGGTCGGCAGGATCTGCGGGATATCGGTGTCTGCGATTGTCGGGAAGCCGTAGTTGATAGCGCCGGCTGCCGCAGCGTACTTTATGGGATCGACCTCGCCAAGCGCAACAACGAAGGCGAAGACGCGGTTCTTGTTATAGCGAAGGATTCTTTCGTAATCACCCGGCTGAACACCGCCGAACGACATAGCCGCCCTCGTGGCAAACCCAATCGAATATATCTGTCCGTATACATGCGGGTCAAACGGTACGAGACGGGTATCCCAACCCAGCTCTACGCCGGCCTCGGCAAGCTGATCGGCCATGCATATGCCATTGGTTGAGCCGGCCATGAAGGCGTAGAGGCTCTTCTGCTGGAGTTCGCGAGCAAGAGCTACCGCTTGCTCGGTAGTTGGAGCCGCACCTACGACCGCGGCAAAGCCGGGGGCCGAGCCATCTACAAACTCAACGCCGCGGGCACGCATGATAACGTCATCGGCCGCACCTAGATAAAGATCGTTAACCGGTGGCTCACCTATGCCGATATAGCGAAGCGCCATAATCATCTCGGCGCCAAAGAGGGTGGCAATACCGGCATCAAGGGTGTTACCAAGATACGGCAGCCACAGGTCTTGGCTCGGCTCCTCCGGAAGGAGGTCCTTAGCTATTTTGAGAACGCGCTCCATATCGGAGACCTTCTCGATTTTCTCGCCGGTTAGACCATAGATAACCGGGAGGAAGTATCCGGTGTTTGGAAACGCAACCGCTTCATTCGGGCCTTTTGCATCAACGGCCTCTTTGATTTTTTGCTCCGCCAGGTTGACGGTCTCGTGTGCGCCCCTAATTGCTAAAGTAGCAATAATCTTAGACATTTAGTTCCCTCCTCATATCCATATCGAAGAGGACTCTTTCCTTCTGTGTATCGATACCTAGAGCTTTTCTCTTCGCTTGAATCTTGTTAAGCGTGGCTTCGAGAATTTCTTCTTTTGTCGGTAAGAACTCAAATGTCGCGCCGAACTTCTCTTTAAAGCCCTCGGTCGTAAGTCTCATCATTTCACTGCTTCCGCGATACGGAGCCTGGACGCCGCCAAAGATAACATCCGCACCGCTGGCAACGCAGTAGAGCGCAATGGTAAGCGCCTTCTCCGAGTACCACTCGGGAGCGATACCGACTGCCGGCAGGTCGCTGATGTCCTCGCCGAGCCCGCCCTCCCGGACGACTTCGGTAAGCACGGTAAGCACGCGGCTGTTGTCAACGCAGGAGCCGAGGTGTAGAACCGGCGCGATACCGATGGTCTCGCAGATTTCCTTGAGGCCCGGGCCGGCCATCTCCATCGTCTCCGGTGTCATGTAACCCGCTTTCGCGGCGCCTTGTGCGGCGCAACCGGTCATAACAACGAGAATATCGCGCTTGATGAGTTCCTCAACGAGGAACCTGTGCGAGTCGTCGTGCGTTGTACGCGGGTTGTTGCAGCCAACGATGGCGACTGCACCCTGAATACGGCCGCTGATGATAGCATCATTGAGCGGACGGAAGGAGGCGCGGAACTTTCCACCGAGCATGTACTTGATATACTCGTGGCTGTAGCCGGCGATCATCGGCTTTTTGTGATCGGGGATAAAGACCTCGCCCTTGCGGTTTGCAAAGTTATCGATAGCCGCTTTGACGATTGTCTTGGCGGTCTCTATAGCATTGTGCTCTTCGAACTGGATGTGCTCGGCACCGGTGATCTTGGCGCGCTCGTTGGTGGTGATAACCTTGGTGTGATATTTCTTGGACGCCTCAACGATGCCCTGGAAAACGCACTGCACGTCAACGATCATGGCATCGACAACACCGGTTGCGATGGCTAGCTCCTGCTGGAGAACGTTACCGGCCGGGCCAACGCCACGGCGCATCAAAACTTCGTTACCGGTACAGCAGATACCGCCGAGTGTGATGCCCTCGGCGCCTTTGCTCTTTGCGTACTCGATCATCTCCGGGTCGGTCGCTATATCAACGATCTTCTCAGATAGAAGCGGCTCGTGACCGTGGAGGATGATGTTAACGTCTTTTTGTTTTAGAATACCGAGGTTGGCTTCGGAGCGAAGCGGCTTCGGTGTGCCAAACATAATATCTTGAAGGTCGGTCGCCATCATTGAACCGCCCCAACCATCGGCCATCGCGCAGCGAACCGATGACATAAGAATGTGCTCGGCATCCTGGTCGACGCCGGCGTGGGTCTGGTGCATGAGCTGTACGACCTCGCGGTCAAACCCGCGCGGATACACTTCGAGATCTTCCCAGATTTGCTGGCGCTTCTCGGTTGCGCGATGTACATACGCCATGGGCGTGCCCTCTTGTTTGCCGTATTGGCCGAGAGCGGCCTCACCAACGGCGACGGCGATCTCCTGAACGGTTTTGCCTTCGGTCTGAACACCGAAATACCCGGCGACCGTCATGAGTTTTGCTTCGTCTTTGATGCCATAACCAGGCGCCTCACCCTTTGCTGCGGCGAGGAACGTCATCGCTACCGAGCGACCGTGATCCGAGTGTGCGGATGCACCCGCCGCAACGGCGCGAGCAAGGTTACGGGCGGCAACAGTGTGAATCGTAGCACCGCACACACCGGTTTTCTCTCTGCCCTCTTTGCTCTTCCCGCCAAGACGGCACGGGCCCATACCGCATACACGGCAGCAGCTGCCCTCGGAGCCGAAGGTACACGGCTTCATCTCTTCAGCTCGGCTAAACATGGTAGACATGTCGCCGACTTTCTCCAGCATTTCGATTGTTGCCGGATCAACGCTTCTGATTTTGTCGGACATATTCTCTCCTTCTTACTGCTTATTCTCTAGGTGGACCCCTCCAGAAGTTGGTCCACTGTCTTCTTACACGAATAGATGCGTACTAATTAGATATGCACGAATTAGATACCGAACTCAGCAATTGTCTGCTTGATGAGTTTAACCGACTCCGGGTGCCTCATGATAAGCAGGTCGGCGCCGGCCAACATAACCGAGACCGCGGTAAGCGTCTCCCAGATGATGCCCCTCTTTCTCTGGTCGCCCCACTGCGGAGCCTCTTCCTGGCTGATTTTAGCCTCTTTTGCCTTCCATACCTCTTTGCCGAGGTTGGAAATGGTCGGCGACTGAAGCATGTTGTCGTTCTGCGTGAGAGCGGCCAACTTAATCCTCTCATTGACCGAGAAGCAATACTCAAGACCGTAGCCAAGAGCACCGGTTGACGGGTCGATAAGCAGGTTATCAACCGCTATGCCAAGGTTGCTCATCAAGATGTTGAGCTGCTTTGCCATATTGACGTCGATTGGCGTCTCGCCGGCAACCTTAGCGCCAAAACCCATCGCCGCGGCGGCGATTGATTTATAGTTATCCTCAACGGCAGGACCGAGGACGACGTTTTTGCCCTGTGTGGCCTCGGCAACCGCCTTAAGAACTTCCGAGTCCTTATCGACGTTGCCGGAGCCGTAAACGATAACCGGAATACTGACAGCATCGAGAACCGCCTTGACGGTTGCCACCGCATCGCCAACGCTTCTGTTAGCGCCGTTTGGGTCGGTGCCGGCAAGCTGCAGACAGATTATGTCTGCGCCGAACTCGCTCTCGCACTTCTTAGCCCATGCCACAGGATCGCCCCAGACGTCGCCGAGAACGCTTTTCAATTCATCAGCCCAGCCCAGCGGCTCGGTATCGAATACCTCCATCGCGATCTTCGGCCCATTCGGTACGGATCCTTCAAACGTATAAAACGGCAACGTGTTCTCGCCGCCTACGGCAACCTGCGCTGCCGAGCCCAACTTAATCTCTCTAATCTTTCCATTGTAGGATTCAGTCGGTGCTTGAAAAGCCATTTATTTTCCCCTTTCTTTGAAACGTTTGCTTTTGACGGACTCTTACTAATGAACTTTTTCTCTCTATATCTCTCTAGATATCTCTAGATGCCAAACTTACCAAGTATAGTATCTAACGCCCGGACTACAGGAGAATCTTCAGGGAGTTCAACAAGCGGGGTGTGCTTTATGACATAGTCGATAAGCATGTCGTCCGCAGGTATCGTTCCCAGCACCTCCAGGCCGTAGTTTTTCGCTTCTTCTATCAGGCTTTCGGGGGCTTGCCCGTTGACCCTGTTTATTATAAGACCCGTCTCTTTAACCGAGACTTCCATCTCTTTGGCTAAATCCTTAATCCTGGCCGCCGTCATAATACCGATCGGGTTCGGCTCGGAGACGAGCAGAAGAAGATCGATCTTCTGTGTCGTGCGGCGGCTCAAATGCTCCATTCCGGCTTCGTTATCGATGACCACATACGGATAATTCTTTGCCAGGATATCGATATAGCGCTTGAGCATGTTGTTGGCGGCGCAGTAGCACCCCGGCCCTTCCGGGCGACCCATGACCAGCAAGTCGAATCCGCTGCTCTCAACCAGCGTATCCTGCAACAGGTACTCCATGTACATATCTTTTGACATGCCGGCCGGGACCTCGTTGGCGCCGATTTTCTTCTTAAGCTCCTCGCGCATCCCGCCTATCGTCGAGTCGACCTTAACGCCAAGTTGCTCGTTAAGGTTAACATTTGCATCGGCGTCAACGGCAAACACCGGGGTCTTACCCTTCCTCAACAGGTGCCCGACAATCAGGCTTGAGATTGTGGTCTTTCCTGTGCCGCCCTTACCGGCGACGGCTATTGTAAAACTCAAAACTAACACCTTCCAATGGCCATTTAGCTGGCCTGATTTATAGCTTAATCACTAAACAGTCGTGCTGTTTGTAATTCCATCTCGAGATTACGCGCTTATCTTATAAGACTTACTAATAAGATTCAACAAATCAGCGCCTAATCGCCTGCTAAACTCCGCTTCGCTCCTTGACCCGTTCCATCACGCCGGGGAATGCATCTCTATTAGTGTGCGGCAGGAAGAGCGCCGAGACGTAGTTATCCATAAAGCTCGGATTGGTGCTGAGTTCAAGGTACGTCATTTTCTTGGCGATATCCTTTGCCGACTCGCGGGCGGTTTGGGATAAGAGGACAAGGTGCGCCCCCATGAGCGAGCCGTTGCCCACGTATTTAACGATTTCCTCGGGAAACTCCGGCAACAGGCCGATAGTGATGGCCTGGTCGAGTTCGAGGTAACGGCCAAAGCCACCGGCGATGAGCACCTGCTCGATCGCCTCAACCGGCATACCCATCGAATCGAGAAGGGTCGTGATGCCGGCGTAAATCGCTCCCTTGGTGCGAATAAGGTTGTCGATGTCGGCCTCGGTGATGACGATGTCTTCCTTGACCGCCGAATCCTCCGCCCAGACCAAGACGTATTCCCCTTGGCCGTTGTTCTCGCGGATGCGCGGATGACCGGTCTCGATATTAAACTTGCCCTTCTCATTAATGATTCCTGTCAGGAACAGCTCGGCCAACGCGTCGATAAGCCCCGAGCCGCAGACGCCCTTAGCTTTGGTCTGACCGATGGTCAATATCATGGGCTCATAGGTGACCGGGTTAATGCGGACCGTCTCGATCGCACCTTTTACCGCACGCATGCCGTACTTGACCGAGCCGCCCTCAAAGGCCGGTCCGGCCGAGCACGCACAGGAGAGCAGCCACTCGGAGTTTCCAAGGGCCATCTCACCGTTGGTGCCGACGTCTATATAAAGCGTTACTTTATCGGTTTTGTATACGCCCGAAGCCAACAGACCCGAGGTGATGTCGCCGCCGACGTAGCTGGCGCGACCCGGGATGCAGTAAACGCGGGCGCCCTTGGCGATATCGATGCCAAGGTTGGATGCTTCTACCGTTGGGGCAAAGTTAACTGTTGGGATATAGGGCTCCTCGCGGATGTATCGCGGGTTGATCCCGTAGAAAAGGTGAACCATTGTCGTGTTGCCGGCCGCAACCATGTTGACGATATCGTCTTTGCTCACGCCGGTCTTCTCAAGAAGCCTTTTTATAAGTCCGTTTATCGTGTCGGTAACAAGACCCTGAAGCCTCGTCAGGCCGTCTTTTTTCAACGAATAGACGATGCGGGAGATGATATCCTCGCCGCAGCTTACCTGTGAATTATAATCAGAAACCCGACCCAGGGATTCTCTGGTATTCAGATCGATAATTTCGGCATAGACCGAAGTCGTACCGATATCGACCGCCAGGCCGTAATGAGTAGCGGAGTGATCGCCGGAATCAAGGCGAATAAGACGCGGGCACTCGCCGTCCCTGCCTTCTACAAGGGTTGCGGTTACTTTCCAATCGGCCTCGCGCAGTTTGACTGCCATTTCTTTGAGGCAATCCAGGTCAACAGCAAAATCAACGATCCCGTGAACGCGCGTGAGTTCTCTTTTCAGGCGCTCGAGGTCGCTCAGGTTGTCTTCCAGATTTGGGGCCGTCATTTCGACGTAGAGCCTGCGGGTTGCCGGCTCGAGTTCGAACTCGCCAAACAGCTCGCTTAAGTCTTTGCTCGTAAGAACAGACCCGTGAGTAACCGAACGGTGTTCGCGCTCAAGGGCCGCCCTACCATCGCCCATTTGGGACTCGACCGGTATGCGCACCTCCGCGTCGCCCAGCACCTTTGTTGTACATGCTAACGTATAGCCTTTTGCAATCGCGTCATCGGAAAGCTTTGCCGTTGGTTGTTTTTCTACGTCCCCTTCTTCTACTACAACCCGGCACTTGCCACACGTGCCGCTTCCGCCGCAAGAGGCGTTAACGTGAACACCGGCCAGCATAGCTGCCCGGAGCAGGTTTTCTCCTTTTTCTACTTCTACTTCCCTATTGTCGGGGTAAAAGCGAATCTTTGGCATTCTTAAACCATCCCGACTTTCCTTACAATTTAGATATTTTCAAAGTTTTAAGTCTCTTTAGAACAATCTAGAACAATCCGCTTACTTCGCCGGTGTTTACATCGACGTCGACTCTTCTGTAAGCCGGATCGGATGCCGTACCCGGCATCAAGCTGATTTCTCCCGCCATCGGGCAGAGGAACTTGGCACCGCTGTAGACCAGAACGTCGCGGATCGGCAGCTGCCAGCCCTTCGGCACACCCTTCATCGTCGGGTCGTGCGTGAGGCTCAAGTGAGTCTTAACCATCATGGTTTGGAAGTCGGCAAACGCCGGATCGGACTCGAACCTCTTTGCTTTGGCCTCGGCAACCGGCGACCACTGTACGCCGTCCGCGCCGTAAACTTCCTTGGCGACCATCTCTACGCGCTGGCGCAGAGGCATCTCTAATGGATAGAGCGGCTTGTAGTTGGACGGCTCGTTGGCGGCATCCATAACGGTATCGGCCAGCTCGGCAGCGCCCTCGCCACCGTACATCCAGTGCTCGGAAACCGCAACGCGAACGCCAATCTCGGCGCAAAGCTTGCGGACGAGGTCATGCTCGGCCTTGGTATCGGTGTAGAACGCATTGATAGCAACAACCGGGACGATACCGGATTTTTTGACAATATTCACCATGTGGCGCAGATTCTCAAAGCCCTTCTCGACAAGGCCGAGGTTCTCTTTTGTGTATTCTTCTGAAAGCGGGCGTCCGGGAGCAACGGTCGGGCCGCCACCGTGCATCTTCATAGCCCTGATGGTGGCAACGATAACCGATACGTTCGGTACATTACCGGAGAGTCTGCATTTGACATTCCAGAATTTTTCGAAACCGATGTCGGCGGCGAAGCCGGACTCGGTCACGGCGTAATCGCAAAGTTTTAGAACCAAGCGGTCGGCAATGATCGAGTTCTGACCGATAGCGATGTTAGCGAACGGACCTGCGTGGACTAGAACCGGCTGGCCCTCTACCGAGTAGCACAGGGTCGGGTTAATCGTATTGCGCATCCAGGCGGTCATGGCGCCGGCCACATCCAGGTCGGATGTTGTAATCGGCTTGCCGGTGCGGTCGTAGGCAACGGTGACCTTGCCAAGGCGATCCCTGAGATCGGCGAGATCCTTGGAAACAGCGAGAATCGCCATCAACTCGGAACCAACGGCGATACCGAAACGGGACGCCATCGGGTAGCCGTCTTTCTTGCCGCCAAGGCCGATCATGATGTTACGGAGCGACTGGGCGCAGAAATCGATGACCCAACCCATCTCAACGTTTTTCGGGTCGATATCAAGGCGCCTGAGGCCACGCCTGGTAAGCTCTTCATCGGTGTAGTTACACTCATGCTGGTAGCGCGAGGTAAGGGCAACCATGGCGAGGTTGTGCGCGTTCATGATGTCGTTGATATCACCGGTAAGGCCCAATGAGAACTCTGTCATAGGGATAAGAAGCGCGTTTCCGCCACCGGCAGCCGTACCCTTGACGTTCATGGTCGGTCCGCCTGATGGCTGGCGTAATGCGCCACCTACATTAATGCCTTTTACGCCAAGACCTTGAATAAGGCCCATGGAAACTGTGGTCTTGCCTTCACCCAGAGGGGTTGGCGTAATAGCTGTTACCTCGATGTACTTGCCGTCCGGTTTGTCTTTTAAACGGTCCATTATTTTCAGAAAGTCGAGCTTGGGGGTCTTACCAAAAGGAATCATTTCTTCCTTAAGTATGCCAAGCTTATCGATCCATTCCTCAGGAGTAGGTAGATACTTCATTGCTTCTGCGGCAATCTGCCAATCCTTATTCTTGGTTGGATCCATCGACCTCGGATTGTAGACCTTCTCTGTCGTTCCCATAGAACCTCCTTGTTGTTTGCGTGATTGTGCCCCGCTCAAACTAAAACCCCCTAGCCTCTCGGTCGGAAGGTAGATTGAATACCAAACATCCTCGTCAAGAAAACACTGTATAAATACTTAATTATATGCCTCAAAGGGATTGACAGCAATTTTGAGCCCGTGAAGGTAGCATTTTAACCGTGAACGTGTTAATTCTGGGTTAAACGGTACACGTAATGGTACACCGTTGCTGTTGTGGGAGGTCTTGCACTACATACCGAGCATCGCTTTGAGCTGCTGGCCGCGACGGCGGCTAACTGGGATCTCGTTTTGCTGGTTGCACCGAACCTTAAGGACGTAGCTTCGCCCATACATCGGAACGATCTCGATGACATGGCGCAGGTTCACGATATAGCCCCGGTGCACCCGTAAAAACGACTTGCTGGCCAGGCGCTCCTCAAGGGTCTTTAACGTAAAGCGGGTAATAAAAGTGTTATCCGCCGTATGCACGAAAACGATGTCGTTGCGGCTGGAGATATAGACGATATCGCGCATGGGCAGAAGCAGCGTCTTTCCCTTGCTCTCAACCGGAATTCTCTCGATATCTATAACAGATTTTTCTTGCCGGACGTCCTGTTTGACCACCGCAGCAGGCTGCACGCCCGAGAGCCTTTTGTCGACCTTGTCGATGGTATGCGTAAGGCGCTCCTCGTCGATCGGCTTCATCAGATAATCGACAGCATCCAGCTCAAACGCTTTGACCGCGTACTCACCATAGGCGGTAACAAAAACGACTGCCGGCACATTGGGCAGCTCTTTTATCGCCGTGACCACGTCGAGTCCGCTCAGGCCCGGCATCTGGATATCGATGAGGATGAGGTCATAGTTAAGCGCCTTGATAAGCTCAAGCGCCTCCGTCGAGTTGGTTGCCTCGCCGATTATTTGCACGTTTGGAATCCTCTCAAGCAAGTACCTTAGCTCAGAACGCGCCGGTGCCTCATCATCAACAATCAGGGTTTTAAGCTGTCTCATTCTCTTTACTCCTGGAAATCGGGATATTTAAAAGCGCCCGGGTGCCCACACCCAGCGTGCTTTCGATCTTAACTTGGTAGTCCTCACCATATATGCTGCGAAGTCGCTCATTTACGTTGCTCAGTCCTATCCCACTACCCTTACCATAACCAAATTTTATGACTTGGTCTAGGTCTTCTTCAGAAATTCCACGGCCGTTGTCGGCAACCGTTATCTGCATATTATTATCGGCAAGCCGCGCGATGATACTAATCTCAAGTTCGCGCTCCTCACAGAACCCGTGTTTTACCGCGTTCTCGACAAGCGGCTGTATCGTGAGCGCCGGGAGGATGCACTCCTGGGCGTCGTTGTCGATATCGAAGCTGATATCAAGGCGATCGCCGAAGCGCGCCTTCTCAAGCACCAGATAGTTTGCAATGTAGTCAAGCTCCTGGGCAAGTGTAATAAAGACGTCCTTCCACTCAAGCGATTTGCGAAAAAAATCGGAAAACTGCACGAGGAGTTTACGCGCCTTCCGCGGGTCGGTGCGGATAAACGCCGTTATCGTGTTCAGCGTATTAAAAAGAAAGTGCGGGTTGATCTGCGCTTGCAGCGCCCGCAGCTCCGCGTGATAGGTAAGTTCTCTTTGGCGCTCAAGCTCTGAGAGTTCAATCTGTGTACTCAACAGCTGGCCCAATCCTTCTGCCACCGCTATTCTACTCTCGGTAAGCTTTTTAGGATTGTCGTAATAAAACTTAAGTGAGCCCACAGCTTTCCCCGTCTTCTCGAGAGGAACGACAACCGCTGCTTTAAGCTTACAGTTGACCATCGGGCAACCGATCTCGGCCTTTGAACCGAGGACGCGCGTCGTGTCGGTCTCGATCGAGTCCTTTGTGGCGCGCGTGAGAATGGGCTTTCCAACCAGGTGATGGTCTTCGCCGACACCCCTGAACCCGAGGATCGTCGTGCGGTCCGTAATCGAGACCGCAACCGCATCGGTCTGCCTGTGGATGATATTGATAACTTCCGAAGCCGACTTGGCGTTCAGGCCTTTCCTTAAATACGGCAGTGTCCGTCGCGTAATCTCAAGTATCTGGCAGGATTGCTTGGCCTTGCTATGCTCGGCCTGGCTCGCCAGCCGAAAAATGGTGAGCGCCGCAAAGACCATCGCGATTGAAGGTACCGCCAAAAGCAAGAAGAAAAACAAGCTGACGCGCATCCCGAAGAGATCTGTGTTCAAGTAAATGACCGCAAGGGCAAGCAGACTTCCAAAGACGATGCTGCCTAGGATGTAGTAGAAATTATTGACGTAGTTTTCATCCCATTTCCTCAGATCAAACACGTGCTCCCACCCGTATTAGTAATACTAACAGGAAAATTTTACCTGTTGTTGCGCTCAATTAAGATAGATTATAGCTAAAACTTTAGTCCTTGGATATGCTCATTTTAACGGATTTACTCGGCGGGAACGTCCGCGATGGCCACGGTCTTGTTGCGGCCTGCTTCTTTTGCTAGGTAAAGCGCCTCATCCGCTTTTCTTAATAAGCCCAAAGGTTCGGACATCGAGGATACGTATGAACTTACCCCGATGCTTAAGGTAGTGGAGATATTAAGGTCGGGGTTCAGCAGGATGGGGTTCGTCTCGACCCTGTGGCGCAGCTTCTCCCCAACCTTGTATGCCTTCTCAACACTGGTTTCGGGGAGGATAAGCGCAAACTCATCCCCGCCGTAGCGCGCGGCAAGGTCGGATTGGCGCAGGTTGGCTTTGAGCATGCCGGCGATGGTCTTAAGCACCGAGTCACCGGTTACGTGCCCGTAGGTGTCATTGATATCCTTAAACTTATCTACGTCGATCATGATGAGCGAAAGCTCCGAGCCATAGCGTTCTGCACGATTGAACTCGACCGAGAGCCGTTCCAGGAAACTCTTATGGTTATAAAGCCCGGTCAATCCATCGGTCACGGCGGTCTCTTTGAGCTGGGATATTATTCGGTTGTAGACTTTCCGCTGGAATGGGAAGCACATGTTCCAATCGGCGATTCCCTGGTAGATGGCGACCGCCTGCTCGCGGCAGGTCCGATACCCGCAAGCGCCGCAGTTAAGCTCGTCTTCTACCGTGAACTTCTCGCCCTCGGCGAGAATCTCCTGGATGGCCTGCTCGCTCGGCATGGGAAGGTCGACTTGTTTGTTCGAGAACGCCTTAAAGGTGTCGATCTTGGGTAAGTACGGCTCGACCTGGTCGAAGGTAAGTTGCTCGGATGCTTTCACCAGACGATTCTGGTACGACTGCTCGATGACGTGCTTGCGCACATGGATCCCTAAGTTGGTGTCGATACCAGGGCCGTCGATACATCCCTGGCAGGCCAACATGTCGATAAACTTGGCCTTGATATCCCCGGAAAGAAGTGCGCTTGCCAGGCTATCCAGGTTGCGGACACCCCGCACGACCATAAGGTTGGGATCAAGCATATTATACTGGGCGATCGTCGGGCGCGGGAAACCCCCGGAAACCGAGTAACGTCGCCTCACCTCGGGTTTTGGGCTCTCTTCCAGGCGAAGCTCATTCTCCGATCCTGCAAAACGTATCCTCAAGAGCTGCTTGAATTCCTTAAAGGTAAGAACCGCATCGGCTGAATTACTGTTTTTGGCTTCATACTTAGCCGCAATACATGGTGTCGCGTAGACCACGGCCACATCGGGCCCGTAAATGTGTTTGATAAGATTGGCCTGCGTAACCATCGGCGAGGCGATCGGCGCCAAATAGCCGGTCAAAGCGGAGTAATACTTCTCAACCCAGGTGGTTACCGCCGGGCAAGTCGAGCGTAGTACCGGAAAGTCCCGTTCGATAGAGAAGTAGCGAAGATACTGCCGTGCGACCATCTCATCGGCAAGCACGGTGTCCTCGTATCCGTAAAACCCGGCCCACTCGATTAAGAAGGCCAGCTGCTCCTGTGTCATGGGATAAAACGATGCAAGATACTCGGGGGCAAGAACCGCTATGGTTCTTCTACTTGAGGAAAGCAGCGCAAAGGCCTTTTCAATATCTGGTCCAAGCTCAATAGACCCCTTGGAGCAAGCCGCAACACAGCGCCCGCAGTAGATGCAGCGCTCGTCTAAAATTTCTATCTGGCTGTCGGCCATTTTTATCGCTTTAACGGGACACGCACGTATGCAGGCATAGCATTCTTTGCAGAGTCCCTCAGGTACGGATAATATGCTCATTGTTAAAATCCAATAAACCTTGCTTCGCAAACAACGCCATAAGGTGGTAGGAAAGGACTATGAATCGGCTGGTGCGAATAGTAGAGTAATAAGCTATTTTCAATTTGCCAGGCCGTTGTGTATGCCTCATGCCACATATTGGCCAGCTAAGCAAAACCGTGGAGCAATGGAACGCTAGAACAATAGATCGCAATGTCATCGCTTAGCGCATACCTGCGCTTATCTATATTCCATGAGCCATACAAGCTCTATTGCTCTATAAAATCGTCAGGGACAATTTTATAATAATATATGAGCTACTCAGTCACAAGAAAAGATTATACCCGGCCGTCGTCTGCAATGTCGACGATTTGAGCGTTTCCGGCGGATATGAGGTCTGTGGGTTTGATCTTTAACACGGCATTTGTCTGCCCACCGCAGGTATAGATAATGGGGATGGAAAGAAGTCGTAAATCAATGTAAACCGGCATTTCGTTGGCATGTGCAAGGGGCGGGATACTGCCCAAGATATAGCCGGTGAGGCTTACCGCATCCTGCGGCTCAACGAGCTTGATCCTGCTTGCGCCGGTGATGGCCTTGAGCTTGCGCACATCCAGGCGCCGGCTACCGGGTATCATGACCACCAGCGGGTTTCCATCGGCTTCGACAATCAACGTCTTACCGATTTCAGACTGGTCGAGCCCAAGTGAGGCGGCCGCCATCGCCGCCGTTCGTGCAGGCATCTCCACCAGGCTGATCTCATGTGGAACCTCAAGAGATTGCAAATAATTATGTAAATCGATACTGGTTCTCATACAAGCCCCCCCTCAACTCTTCAAGAACCCTCTCATCTACTAAGAAATCGTATCACTAACCGCCCCTTTCAACAAGGTTATTTCGATACAAGTTGAAATAACCGACAAGCCTCTGACCAGGCATGAAAGCTTGCGACTACTAGATTTTACCCATTCCTAAACCATTAATTACAGGGGATGACCTGCGGACGAGCTAAAATCTGCTGCAATCGCTAAAATAATAGCAAAAAGTACTATACCATCACCAGGTTGTTCTGCATTTCACAGGCCATAACGGTGTGTTTGCAAAGAACCGCGGTGGTAACCGAGCCTACGCCGCCCGGAACCGGTGTGATTTTCTCAACGATCGGCTCGACCTGCTCGTAATCGACATCGCCGACAAACTTACCGGGGTTGTCCGGGTCTTCGTTGATGCCGACATCGATAACCGTCTGCCCGGCCTTCACAAAATTACCCTTGACCATCTTGGCCTTCCCGACGGCGGTAACCAGGATTTCAGCTTCCCGGCATACCTCGGGCAGGTTCTCGGTTCTGGAGTGGCAGATGGTAACCGTGGCGTGCTCGCGCAGGAGCAACATGGCAACCGGCTTGCCGACAACAAGCGAACGGCCGAGCACAACGGCCCTTTTCCCTTTAAGCGGGATATCGTAAAACTTCAAAATTTCCATGCAAGCGGCCGGCGTACACGGTGCAAAACCGGTCGGGTCGTCGGCAAAAACCTTGGCCGCACTATCGAGATTCATGGAATCGACATCTTTTTCAACAGGGATAAGCGAGCGGATTTTGCGCTCATCCAAATGCTTCGGAAGCGGGGCGAACATCAAAATGCCGTTAATGCTCCGGTTCGCGCCGACCTCGATAACCGCTTTTTCAAAGTTCGCCTGGTCGATGTCTTCCGGGTACTTAAATACCTCGTACTGCATACCGACGGCCTCGCAGGTCTTCTTGGCGCCGCCCTCATAAAAGAGGTCGTCCGGGCGCGCTCCCACGCGCAAGATACCGAGTTTGGGCGTGATACCCTTGCTTTTGAGCTCTTCGATCTTCTTGCTCAGGTCTTCCTTTATGGCGTCGGCAACGGCTTTTCCCGCCAGTCTTTCCGCCAATTCAATCTCCCCCTTACGTGCTATTACTTAAGCTTAATTACTTAAGCTTATTTTTGCTTATTTGGTTAATTTGTCGAGGACCAACTGCAGGGTCTCGTCGGCCAGCTTGGAGCCGTCGCTTAAGAGCCGGTTCATCTCGTTGCGTGTCGAACTTACAAAGTCCTGGTCCTTAATCGTGTTAAGGTTGATGACGACGTTTAACATACCGCTGATCAACGCGGATTTCAAGAACACGACGCCGCAGCCCACATCCGAGATGGCAAGCATGCTTCCGATCTGGCCCATGCGGTTGTGGATTTGAATACCCTCGTAGGATTTACGCATGATCTCCATCGGCACCGAACAGGCCTCTTTGGAATATTTCTCAAGCGCATCGGCCTTTGCCTGCTGCTGCTCTTCAGTTTCCTTCGGCATTCCGTATGCTTTAGAAAGGGGCTCAAAGACCTCGGCATCGCGATCGACCAGCGTCTCGAGTTCGGCCATTACTTTGTAGCCCTTGTCGAGCAAGTCTTTGACCTCGTCCTCTACCTCCGCATATTTCTTTTTACCTACGGTCAGATTGCCGACCATATTCGAGAGCGCCATACCGATAGCGCCGCCGGCCGCCGCCGCGCCGCCGCCGCCCGGCACGGCCTCTTTGGATGCCAGTACATCCAGAAAATCCTTACAACTTTTGTCCAACATTCCCATTACAATATCATCCCCCTTTAACGCCTTGCCCCCGCTAAGGCTATTAAAAATTTCGTCTGGCGTATTACGCTTATCGCTGTGTAATCACTGCATAAGATTACTGTGCAGACAGACCCTTACTATGTTAAGTTACCCCGTCAGGAGCGTCAATACTTGTGCCAGCGCGTATCCAGAAGAATTACGAATTGCGAATGTCGAATTAGTAGGGGTCTAGAAAGTGGGTTCTGGTAGGCAGCATGAAGCTAAAAATAGTAGTGCAGTAACTAATGAAATTATCAATGTAGAGGCGGAGTTTGTCTCCACCTAGACGGGTGTGCTATGTCGAGGAGGGCCGAGACAAGCTCGGCCCCTACGAGCGCTAGATGTCATTCTGAACGAAGTGAAGAATCTAGAGAGCAGTAAGTATTATTAGAAGTAAGAGTGTCTAAGCTTAGATAAAGCTTACTATTGATGATGGTTTAGCTGAAAGCTGAAAGCTGACAGCTTCTAGGCTTTTATCGCCTTGAAAGCCAATTCCACTGCTTTATCAGCAGTCTCAGCGGCAATGATGCCGGTATCTTGCTTGCCTTCGCGATAGAGCGTCCATGATTTCAGCCCGACGACCGGTTTGCCCATCTTTAAGGCAAGGCCGATCTCCGAGAGCGTCCCGTAGCCCGCGCCGATTGCGATCACCGCATCACCCGAGCGCACCACCAGCGCATTTCGTGCATGGGCCATATCTGTCGGTATGGCGATGTCCAGGTACTCCGATGCCCCGCGCCGATCCGGCCCCGGCAGGATGCCAACAGTTGTCCCGCCCGCCTCTTTCGCTCCCTGGGCGACCGCATTCATCACCCCGCCAAGCCCGCCGCAGACGACAATCGCACCACGCTCGGCCACAAGGCGCCCGACTTCGTAAGCGACATCGTTAAGTTCTTCATTTTCAGCTCCAAGGCCGATTACCGAGATGTAGGTTTGCATCAAATCCTCCAGTTAGCACAGAAAACAAGGCTTAATAATAGGTGCGCATGCATTATGATGCTTGGCCAATTTATGGCCAATTCATATCTCTCGTCCACAAGTGGGATTACCGGTTCTTCTATCGCGAGTTAAATTCTCTCATTAATAACGATGATGGGTTAAAGAAATCCTTTATCGCACTTCAAGAGAGGCAAATAACAGCTATCGATCGGCTTTTTTTGCACGGATAAATGCGCTGATTATCGATCCATTAATTTGTAAGAGTTCGGCCTCGGATAAATCCAGGGAGAAACCATTCGCTTGCGAGTCGGTAAGGTCATATTCCCGTGTAGTCTCAACGCTAATGTTAACAAAACCGACTGTCGCCAGCTTGTCTCGATACTCCTGATCCAAGAGCGCCCCGGCTATGCAGCCGGCCCAGGCATTTAAGTCCTGTTGGACTTTCTCGGGCAAGGGTCTGGTTAAGACGATATCGGAAACTGCCAGACGGCCGCCGGGTTTCAGTACCCGATAAGCCTCCTTTAAAACCCGGTCCTTATCAGGCGAGAGGTTGATAACACAGTTGGAGATGATTACATCCACCGCATTATCGGGTAGCGGAATATCCTCGATATGACCTTTTAAAAACTCCACATTGTTAATGCCCGCCCGGGCCTGATTTGCCTTGGCTTCGGCCAACATCTCATCGGTCATATCCAGGCCGTAGGCTTTGCCGGTAGGGCCAACCCTCTTTGCCGACAGCAAAACATCCAGTCCGGCACCGCTGCCCAGATCCAGCACCACTTCCCCGGAAAATAATTCGGCCAGCGCTGTTGGATTACCACACCCCAATGAGGCGGCTACCGCATCCTCAGGCAACCCGGCTATCTCCTCTATCCGATACAAATCTTTGGTGATGATATCAGTCGTCTGGTCTGGCGACCCGCCACAACAACCGGTTGAACCGGCACCGCAACAGCTCGTCTTTTGTGTAATAGCCCGGGCGTACTTTTGCCGAACCACCTCTCTAATGTCCTCGCTCATATTAACCCTCCTAGTAATCTTCCTATCAAAATATTTTGATATATTTGCCCAAAAATTTTAACTCTCGCCAAGGTCTTGATTTAGCTGTTCCATAAAAGCTCGTACTGTTTCGGTGTTAATAAAGTAATGCTTCCACTTGCCCCTGGGTTCCTCGATCACCAAACCAGCATCAACCAGTTCTTTCATATGATAAGAAACCCGCGACTGAATAAGGCCTAATTCCGTCATTATTTCACAGTTACACAGGCCTACACGCTCACCATCTTCACTGGTCACCTTACAGCATTTGGCCTCGCCGTGAACCAGCATCATCATAATTTGGTAGCGAATAGGGTCGCTTAACGCCTTGGCAATTCTTACATTATCAACCATACCATTACCATATCAAATATTCTTGATATGTGCAAGGAGCAACTACAATTCTACTACCGTGCCCCTAGGCTTTTGTCCGAGTTAAAGATTGCAAGGGCCGATGGATCTTACGTAAAGCTTTTAAACAAGCTGGCCAAAACTTCAGTTCTAGCCATAGACGACTGGGGCATAAACGCTCTTTCAGAGCCGGAAAGAAGAGGCATCTTGGAGGTCGTAGAAGATCGGTACAAGATGCGCTCAACGATAGTCGTATCTTAAGATGCCGGTTAATAAGTGGCATGATGTAGTCGGCAGTCCAACTATCGCAGATGCTATTCTGGATCGGCTGGTGCACAACGCCTACAAGATTGATATGAGAGGGGGATCCATGCGAAAAAATACCGAAAACTTGACTTGATTGCGTCCACTTGTAAATCATTGAAGTTGCCAGCGTCGCTTTGCTCCGAAAGTGGCCGAAATCGCCGGAATACGCAAGATGCCCCCGTAGGAACTTTACCACATTCCCACAAACGCTACTGCGAGGGGACGAAGCGAGAAAAGTATATTGGATTTCCATCTTTTTCCCATTTAAGCAACAAAGTCGGAATACACCTATTTGGCCCATCTGGGTAATCTTTTGCTAAGAGAAAATCCTTGTTTAGTTCCTCAAATCTTTTATCGCTTCGCATTACAACTGTAAGTAATTTGGGCTTGCTCAATTCAGCATTATAAAACCCAACACTATCCGCACTCGCCATAACATTGTAAAGTTTATGTGCAAGCTTGAATGTTGCGGTCGGTTGCTCAGATCTCTTAATAGTAGAATCATGTCTCACTCTCGAAGTATTTTTCTGGCAACCGGCCATTATTAATAGAAGCAAAGCAATAACAGAGAAAGTGATCACCTTTCGCTGTTTACGTCGCAAATTACCTAACCTGATTTCCGCCAATAATCTCACCATTCTTCGAATCGATCCAAACATCACCTACGTGTTGACCAGTCTGTGGATCATATGTTAGCACTTACCAACCTTCAGTTGCAGAAAATGATGAGGTAGAATAGAATCATCACGATAACCGACGAGGTAACTTATGTTCAATAAAAACCACTCGCACGGCCGTGAGTATGCCCACGGCGCTCACGGGCATACTCACGGCGCAGTCGATCCTACTATCTACACTACCGCTAGGGGCATCTGGGCGATAAAGTGGTCGTTTGTCGGGTTATCCATCACTGCCATATTCCAGATCATCGTTGTGTTGTTTTCTGGAAGCGTTGCCCTTCTGGCTGACACGATTCACAATTTTGGTGATGCGGCTACCGCAATACCGCTTTGGATTGCCTTTGCGCTTGAGAGATTAAAGCCGACAAAGCGCTACACCTACGGCTATGGACGGGTTGAGGATTTGGCAGGAGTTACCATCGTTTTTATTATTTTAGTGAGCGCCATTGTTGCCGGGTATGAATCCACCAACAGACTCCTTCATCCGCAAACGGTAAGCCATGTGTGGGCAATCGTTATCGCCTCTCTTGTCGGATTTCTCGGAAATGAGGTGGTTGCTCTCTTTCGCATCAGGGTTGGCAAAGAGATCGGCAGCGCCGCCCTTATCGCCGACGGCTACCATGCACGTGTTGACGGATTGACAAGCTTAGCTGTTCTCTTCGGTGCAATCGGCGTGCTCCTCGGCTATCCGCTTGCCGATCCCATTATCGGGCTCTTAATTACGGTTGCTATTGCCCGCATTGTGTGGGATTCGGCTAAGGCGGTGTTCTCACGGCTTCTCGATGGGGTCGATCCTGAAGTGGTCGATGAGATCAGGCACGCTGCAAATCATGTGGCCGGTGTAAAGGATATTACTGAGGTTCGAGTGCGTTGGCTGGGGCACCGCCTGAGAGCTGAGGTAAATATTGCGGTCGATCCTAACCTTTCCGTTGAAAAGGCGCATGAAATCGCCGTTGAGGCGCAGCACCAGCTTCTGCATCATCTAAGCTACCTATCACACGCCACGATACACATTGACCCGATAGGTGCCTCCGGGGAAGAATTTCACCGCTTTGACGAGCACGCGCATGATAACTTGCCTATTCATTCGCACTAGATGCGGGAATATGTTTTGTCCCCTTTAAAATTTGCTTTAATATCCCAACCGCCGCTTTTTTATTCAACGGCTCGTTCCAGTTGCCGCATTTGGGGGATTGGATGCACGATGGACAGCCGTCCCGGCAGGGGCAGTTTTGGATAACTTCGAGCGCGGTCTTCAAGTGCTCTTCGGCAATCCAAAAGCCGCGCTGGGCGATACCGATGCCGCCCTCGAAGCCGTCGTAGATGAAGATGGTGGCCTGTCCGGTGTGGGGGTGGTAGGGGGTTGAGACGCCGCCGATATCCCAGCGGTCGCACATCGCAAACATGGGCAGCATGGCGATGGCCGCGTGCTCGGTGGCGTGGATTCCACCCGCGAGCGCAAGCCCATCGAGCCCGAGTGTATCGATGATCTCATCGGAGACGGTAAACCAGAGCGCCTCGGTTTCAAAACGCACCGGGGGCAGATCGAGTTCTTCCATCCCGATGACCTTGCCGTCCGGGGATTTTCTCTGGTATGCGGTGATATAGTTGGTGACTTCAACCTGGCCGAAGCTCAGCTCGGTCGCGCCGAGCCTGCGCGTCTCGGCCTCGGCGATAACCCGAACGTCGGTCTCTTCGCGGGGCTCCGTGTAGTACTCGTCGCTCCCCCGCCCGACGAGGGCGACATGCTCGTTTGTGTCGAGCAGGCGCACCACATACGGCTCGCCCTGGTGCAGGTAGATCGCTCCGGGATAGATCTCAAAAAACGCCCGTGTCGCCTCGGTCGTACCTAACAACGTTCCGGTAGATTCCTCGACAATGGCATATGTCGCCTGTGATGCCGAGCGGATGCTGATATCCTGCGCAGGAAAACCGGGTGCGCCCAGGAACCAGCGCCCCTTTCGCTCTTTGAGCTCACCGGATGCCAGAAGCGCATGCACCGCCGCCTCAAATCCCTCTCCGAAATAGGTGCGGTCGGCCGGGACAAGCGGGATTTCATACGCCGCACAGCGAAGATGCCGTCCCAAGATTTTCTGGTTATCCAGATCGATGATGGCCTCTTCAAAGTTGCGCCCGAAGAAATACTCGGGGTGATCGATATAGTACTGGTCGAGCGGGTCGCTGCCCGCCACCAGCACCGCCAGCGACTCGCCGATCGTCCTGCCGGCGCGCCCCGCCTGCTGCCAGGTCGAGGAAATCGTCCCGGGAAAACCGTTCATGATGCAGGCATCCAGCGCCCCGACATCGATGCCGAGTTCGAGCGCGTTGGTGGTCGAAACCCCCAAAAGCTCGCCCGAAAAAAGGCGCTCCTCGATAAGGCGGCGCTGCCCCGGCAAGTATCCTGCGCGATACGATGCGATTCGTTCGGCGATATCGGGGCGGTCGTCCAGGTAGCGGCGCTCGTAATTTAGCACCAGCTCGGCAAGTTTGCGCGACTTGCTAAAGGCAATCGTTCTAAAGTGCTCTTTTGAAAGCTCGCCCAGAAGCCACGTCGTCTCCCAGGTGATGCTTTTTCTCTTCCCCGAGGTCTCGTCGATGAAAGGAGGGTTCCAGAAGACCCACGTCTTCTGACCCAGCGGCGCACCGTCCTCGGTAACGACATCGACATCAAGGCCGGTCAGGCGCTCGGCAAGCTCCTGGGGATTGGCGATCGTCGCCGAGGCCATGATGAATTGGGGGTGGCTGCCGTAGTGGTGGCACAGGCGCCTTAAGCGCCTGATCGCCTGGGCCACGTTAGAGCCAAAAACGCCACGCAGAACGTGGATCTCATCGACGATTATATATTTCAGGTTGAGTAAAAAGCTTGCCCATTGCTTGTGAAACGGCAGGATGCTGTAGTGAAGCATATCCGGGTTGCTCAAGATAAGCGATGCGTTTCTGCGGATGGCTGCGCGCTCCTCGCGCGGGGTATCCCCATCGTAGGTATCGACCATCCCGGGAAAATCAAGCTCTTTGATAGCGCGCAACTGATCCTGAGCCAGGGCTTTCGTGGGGAACAAATAGAGGGCGTGCGTTTTTTTGTTCCCGAGCATCTCCTCAAGAACCGGAAGGTTATAGCACATACTTTTCCCGCTTGCCGTGCCGCTTACAACAAGAACATTCTTGCCGTCGCGCACCAGGTCAAGCGCCTTAGCCTGGTGGATGTAAAGTTCGTCGATCCCGATGCGAGAAAGCCGCTCTTTTACGCCATCGGGCAGGCCGCCTTCAGGGGTCGCAAACGAGGCCGCCTTTGTCGGCAACACGCGCTCGTGCACGATCTGCCCGCCGTACTCTTGTTTTCTTCGGATATGTCCCAAAAAACCGGCAATCTCATCCATACCACCATTATGAGCATGAAACGAAAATATTGCAGCAGGCCTTACGTAAGGGAACAACCATCAGGATAACCGGAGCGACCGCCGAGCGTGAACGGTAGCTTAGATAGTGCCGCTTCGCAAAGCCAGGATGCTGCGTAAGATTGCCCGCGGGCTCGGCGGGCATCCGGGGATATAAAGGTCGACGCCGATAAACTCATCCACCCCTGTGCCGGTAACCGGGGTATTCCCAAATAATCCACCGGAACAAGCG
>NZ_PFNG01000254.1:0-1341 GCF_002791875.1 Candidatus Aquicultor secundus
ACGCTCGAGCGCTACCCGGACGTCGATCTCATGCAGGTCGCCGAAATTATCAAGCGCACCGCCTTTAAGATCACCCGAATGGGTGAGCTTATCGGGCGCGAGTCGGCGGCACTTCTTGGGGTAAAACCCGGCGTGGTCGACCTCTCGCTTGCGCCAACCCCAACGCCCGGCGACTCGGTGGCGAAAATCCTCGAAGCGATGGGGCTTGAAAAATGCGGCGCTCCGGGCACTACGGCGGCGTTGGCGCTGCTCAACGACGCGGTTAAAAAAGGCGGCGCCATGGCCACATCCTCGACCGGCGGGCTCTCGGGCGCGTTTATCCCGGTAAGCGAGGATCTGGGGATGATCGAGGCGGCCGAGGCCGGGGCGCTCTCGATTGAAAAACTCGAGGCCATGACCGCGGTATGCTCGGTGGGCCTTGATATGGTCGTTATCCCGGGGGATACCTCCGTTGAAACCATCGCCGGCATCATAGCCGACGAGATGGCGATTGCGGTCGTCAACCATAAGGCGGCCGGGGTGCGGTTGATTCCGTCTCCGGGTAAAGGCAAGGGAGACCGGGCGTTTTTCGGGGATCTCTTGGGGTTTGCGCCGGTGATGGCGGTGAACCCGTTCTCGTGCGCTAACTTCGTGCGCAGGGGCGGCCGCATACCGGCGCCCTTGACCAGCCTTAATAATTAGGGTCCAGAGGCCGGGGTCCTGAGCGAAGCTCAGCTTGGAGGATCCAAAATAATAGCTGACTTTTTACTACCTATGCTGGCGATATGAGTTTAGGCTATCTTCTCGGCCGCTTCTTCTGCTTCTTGGGCTCTTCTGCTCGCCATATCCATTGCGCTTTGGTATGCCTCTGATGCCCGGCTGCCGATTCTCTGCCTGGTCTCGGAGCCGCTTGCCGGAGCGATTAATATCCCAGCCAGCATGCCGAGGGTAAATCCGGATACCGCAACGAGAGCAAATGTCATAAGATTCCTATTTTTTGCTTCTCCCAATGCTTCACTTAAAAGCTGAGAGGCGCGATCACTCAGTTGCTCGCCGGCCGCCATTGCCGATTGACGCAATGCGCTCATCCGTGCCGCCATCTACGCCGCCTCCTTTCAGTTCATCTCGCTATGCTGTATTTTCCCTAATAAAACCGAAATAAACGATGCCGCAACGTGTGCCAATCCAAGCCGCTCGTAGCTCCTTAAAACTATCCCAAAAAGATGCTCCAAATATCCCAAATATCTCAAAAAATAAGGGCCAGCGGATCGGGATAGGGGGCGGCTTTCGCCGCCGACCCTCCCACACCACCGTACAAGCGGGTCCGCATACGGCGGTTCGTCAGAATGAACGTACTATCGA
>NZ_PFNG01000175.1:0-1313 GCF_002791875.1 Candidatus Aquicultor secundus
AGTGTTGACGTAAAGGAGGCTGTAGCTTAGAATGGGCTTACTGGGATTGCCTCGAATTTCAACTACGATGGGGGCATGCTCATCCGGCTGTGGCACCGGTGGAAGCGCAAAGTACCCTTGAGAATTAGTAAAGGCTTCCACCTCCCGGCTATAGTCCTGGGTGTGGGCAGATACTCTTACGTCACCCACCGGTACGCCGTTCGGGTCTACAACTTTTCCTCTCAGACTTGGAGTCCGTAACTGAAGGTCTGGTGCGGCGACGGTATTTGTACCGTCAACCGTAACCGTAGTTACAACCGATGAAGCCGTATCGGTCGCATCATCGGGCGGATTGGCCTTAAGCCAGTAGGTACCGGCCGGCAGGTTATGAAAATAGTAATAGTTGGACATGTTGCCGGTAAACCTGAAGCTTACAGGCGGATTAAATTGCGGGTCCTGGTTAAATAGCTGAACTTCACAACCGGCTGTCGGTGTACCTGTTAAATCAAGTACGGCACCGTCGATGGTGCTGCCGCTACCTCCCAAGCTTATCGCAAAGGTTGTGCTTGTAGCGTTGTCGCCGGGATTGGATACCTCGACGGTATAAGTCCCGTCCGCGGTGAAGGAATCAACATGAAACAACATACCGTTCCAGTTGTTTGGGTTAATACTATTTAACCCGATCGCTTGTGTATCCTCACCTGGAGGCATTAGCAACACCATCGGTGTGCCTGTAATTGTTTGATCGGCGGATACGTTGATGTTAAGGTCCTGCGGTCCCATAACTGGTAACGGATTTACACCAACGGTAAATGTTGCACCACCAGATGCAAGCGCGGGTACAGCAGGCATAAAGCTAAGAAGCATTGCCGCCACTAAGAAGTAAGCTACAAACGTATGATGCCGCATTCGCATGCTTAAAGCATTGATACTCATCTAAAATCTTCCTCCTTGAATAAGCGAAGCTTGGTCTAGGTTCCTGGAACTTCTATGTATTGAATAGTTGCGTGTGATATCGACTTATAGTAGAGGAACTTTACCAAAATTGTCTGTTTATGAGGCAGATCTTATAAATAGGGGTTAAGTAAAGGGATTTAAGGGGTAAAGAAAGGCGTGGAGGTTATCCACGCCTTATAGAACTTACTCAGTCTACCTAAAGAATTTCTCAAGAGACACAATAAGAGGCGGAAGATCAACTGACACCGTATTCCATACTATAGCAAGGTCCACGTCATCATATTCATGGATTAGAAAATTTCGCATGCCTGCCATACTCCCCCATGGCAGCTCGGGCAACTTCACACGAGCCTCCCCAGAGACCCGTTGTGCGGCTT
>NZ_PFNG01000102.1:0-1298 GCF_002791875.1 Candidatus Aquicultor secundus
GCTGGTTGGGATAGAGCCTCAAGCATTCTTCGATTGTAGCACCTGAGCCTAAAAGCTTTATGCTGTAATCGAGCGCACTCTCTAGTTTTTTGTTGTTTGCACTTGCCTTATCCACTAACTCCACCAGAATTTCTTTTTTATCTTTTTCACTTACTCTATTTAAGCTTAGACCCTCTAACTTCTAACAAAGCTACTGCGATCTAGATTCTTCACTTCGCTTACGCTTCGTTCAGAATGACAGCTAGCGGACCCTTTTCTTTGGAGCTAAGCCTTCCTGAAAAGGGATTTCTTGGCTTCGGTAATCATCGGCTCAACCCGTTCTTCCGGCTCCTCCTGCCTCTCGAGCAATCTTCTAAGAGAAGCGAGAGCCCTTACTTGCAACGACTTTATCGACCCTTCGGTTTTTTCGAGCACCTTGCCGATCCCGTTATTGGAGAGCCCCATTGTAAACTTCAGCAGAAGTACCTGCTGCTGCTCATCTGTAAGTTTTACGACGGCTTTTTTGACCTCTTCTGCATCGAGCGCCGAGATTACGGTTTGCTCAAGGTCGGCTTTATTTCTGCTTTCAAAGAGAAGCTCTTCGATATCATCGTCAAACAATACGTGCGACCGTTTGGATTTAGACCTCAGGTAATCCAGCGTCGTATTCTTGGCTATTCTTAAGAGCCACGGATAAAACGACTTGCCGTCTTCCCTGAAATCAGGTATCGCGACAAGCATCTTTAGGAACACCTCTGATGTGAGGTCTTCGGCCAAAGGCCTGTCGTTTACCTGGTAGTAAATGTACCGGAACACATGCGGAAGGTAATTATCATAGAGCGCCGTCAACGCATCTGCGTTTAGTTGTTTTGCGTTCATCACCAGGACGTCGAGATTCTTGAGGTTATTCATCCGGCCCCCTCTCGACGCCATGGGGTGCTAAAACAACCCTTCCATAAAGAAAAGACGAAGGATTTGCTAAAAAGATACGGGTTACGTTCTTAAAATTTCGAGCGTTACATAAAACTCGCCGATTACAGGCAAACGTCACGAAAGCCCCCTCAATGGCTGTAAGGCACTTGCTACTATTTAATGCTGCGTCTTATGTCTATGCTATCCATCCGCCCGCCAGCTTGCCGCCAGGCGCCCTACCGGGCAGGAAAGGCTTTCCTATTTTTCTTAACCTATCGATAATTCGCGTAATATACAGCCGCTTTGTCTTTCTATTACACAGACTCTAATTTTACAACAAAAGCGATCTATAAAAAAGCGATTTTGGAGAAATTTTATCAAAGCAACGGTGTAGTACATTGGTAATT
>NZ_PFNG01000135.1:0-3898 GCF_002791875.1 Candidatus Aquicultor secundus
ATTAGTATCAATAAACCCGAATCTCTATATACTAACACTTGACTATTCAAGAATTCACCGGTGTATACGATATACATCATACATGGCATTAATTAGCGAGCAAGGCTTAGGTGGCCGGTATGGATATTATCGTTTCTGAATTCGGATATTTCTTAGGCAAGAAAAGCGAGCGTTTGGTAATAAAAGAAAACGGCAAGATTAAGGAAGAAGTGCCGTTTTTTAAGATAAACCAGGTGCTTATTACCTCAAACGGCGTGTCATTATCATCCGATGTAATTAAGGAGTGCGCTGTAGCCGGTATACCGCTAACTTTCCTATCCTCGGATGGCAAACCGTACGCCATAATACAATCACCGCACCTACAGGGCACTGTTATCACGCGGCGTGAGCAAATGGTGGCTTATAATGACCACCGTGGCTTTGAGCTTGCGAAACAATTCGCACGCGGCAAGATTTCTAACCAAGTCAACCTTCTTAAATACGCTTCGAAATATCGAAAAACCGCCGACCCTGAGGCCTACGAGCTATTAAGGACTAACGTATCCAAGATAGAAGATATAAAAAAATCACTGGATGGGTTAATAGTCGAGTGCATTGATGAAGGAAGAGAAAGCATTCTTAATCTAGAGGGCCGGTCGGCAAGTATTTATTGGTCATCAGTCGCTCGAATAATTCCCGCAACGTACAGCTTTACATCCCGTGAAAAGCGCGGCGCGACCGATATCGTTAATTCGCTGTTGAACTACGGTTATGGAATCCTGTATTCGCAGATAGCAATGGCTATCGCTCTTGCCGGACTTGATCCATACGCGGGGTTCTTGCATGTTGACCGCTCAGGCAAACCATCACTTGTGCTCGATTTAATCGAAGAGTTCAGACAGCCTGTCGTGGATAAGACAATTCTGGGTATGCTTGGCAGAAATGCCGACTGGCGAGTTGTTGACGGCAAGCTGGACGACAAAACTAGAAGAGACCTGGCCGAGAGGATAATGGAGCGTCTTGAGGCTAGAGAGACATATGAGCGCAAAAAATTCACATTGCGGACGATTATCCAGCGACAGGCGCGGGCCGTTGCCGCCTATGTACGGCGTGAAAAGCCTTACAAACCATTTCTTGCAGGTTGGTAGCTGGTTATAACAAATATAAGGCTAGCGCAACCGTATAAATAGGGGTTTTCCATGTGCAAACGTTAGTTATTTACGATATCCCGAATGACCGCATCAGAAACAAGATATCGGAGCGCTGTAAAGACTCGGGGCTGCTGCGAATCCAGTATAGCGCCTTTATCGGCGAGCTTAACCACAATCGCAGGGAAGAGCTTTTATTAAAACTAAAGCACACGCTTAGCGAAAATACCGGCAATATTCGCATCTATCCGCTTTGCGATAAAGATTTGCGTTTAATGAAAGAGATCGCTGTTGTTGAGTCTGAGGATGACGAGTAAGGCTAAATACAGCGAGAAGAATGACGGCCAGCGAGGAAGTAATGATGAACAATAAAAAATCGATATCATCAATAGAGCTTACGGTAACCGACATCAAACAGTATTTCTTCTGTCCGCGCGTGATCTATTTCACCTATTGTATGACCTTAATTAGGCCAACTACGACCAAAATGGAATTCGGCAAGCAATCACACAAGCGCGAGGAGGGACTTCAAAAGCGGCGCTCCCTTGTTAAGTACCAGCTCATAAAAGGCGAAAGGCGTTTTAATTTGCGGTTGAGATCAGAGCGTCTCGGGCTTGTCGGCGCGCTGGATATGGCAATTTTTACACGTCGCGAGGCGATTCCTGTTGAGTTCAAAATGTCCGCTAGAGGGCTTTCGTTAAATCATAAGTACCAACTTGCCGCATACGCTATGCTGCTTGAGGACGAACTATTCGTAAGGGGTAAGCCCAGGGTTATATGCCGGGGACCGTTAAAACCAAGGCGTTACGTACGGCGTGGCTTTATCCATTATATACCGAACAGGCGTGTGTATGAGATCGAGATAACTCCGAACATGCGTGAGCATATCAAGCGTGTACTTGGCGAGATACGACAGATGATAGCAACGGAGTCGATGCCGGAGGCGAATAGGCGCAAGAACCGTTGCCGCGACTGCGAGTTCGCTCGATTTTGCGCCGATATTACATAAACGCAAAGTAATAACGTGAGGTGGAGATTCTATGTACTTTCCGACCGAGGAAGAGAGAAAAGATTTAACGCGAGGGCTTCTACCGAAAGCCCGCAAAATGGTTGTGGCCGATGAGTTACGTGGCTGGAACTGGAACATGCCGCCGCTAGAGCCAATATACGATATAAAGCTCGCGCTTTACGAAGTTGCGGGATACTACTGCGCTACCGCCCGCGACCTTTACATGAAACGTGTTCAGGGTATTGAGGTACAGCCTAATATAGCGATGATGTTTGGGGGCATCCTTCATGCTGCGCTTGCCAAGCTTATTATCGAGGCAAAGCGCGCGATCTATACGACCGACGTCAGTTTGGCTGCTAACGCTCTGGAGGAATTGCGCGATCCGGATTACTCTGCACTGGATCGAGCTGCAACCGATTTAAATCAGGATGAATTAACGGAGCTTAAGAATAGAATCGCCGTTGTCTGGCGCCACCAACTCAATGCGATAATTACGCAGGTTGATACTGTTCTTTCAAAGCAGCCCAGACTCGGAGTCGACTCTCTTGTTGCTCTGGCGATTCCGGTAAGCGTTGAGCATAACCTTGACGGGTCGTTTCTCGGCTTAAGCAGTCATCTTTCTACCGATGCCTATCGTTATTATGAAACCACTATCCTTGATCTCAAATTCGGCGAGCCCAGTGACTTTCACAGGCTCACAACCGCTGGCTACGCGCTAGTTATGGAATCACTTTACGAATATCCTGTGAATTTGGGTTGCATTATTTATGCTCGTTTTGATAATGGAAGGTTGCTTGTTGATAAGGACTATCACCTGATAGACGACGAACTCAGGCAGTGGTTTATAGAGGCTCGCGACGAGAAAATGAGAATGGTAAGCGAGGAGATAGACCCAGGGATGCCGGATGAGTGCTACGAGGGCTGTCCGTATACGGGTGATTGTTCAAGGTAAAGCAAAAGACGTATAGCCGCAATTGCCGAGCAAATGGATAAATTGTACGCGGGCGAATAGGCGGTTTTTGGCTTTAGAGCAGGTAGTCTCGGTGTCATGCAATAGCGACCGCTACACTTTCAATCTCCCCCATGCTTTTTTAGTACATGAATGTACCCCTCAATAGCATCTTTTACATTTTCAAGAGCCTCCTCTTTAGTTTCTCCTTCAGAAATACAACCTGGTAGAGCGGGTACGGTGACAGTATAACCGCCTTCTGGCTGTGGCTCTAAATAAACGAGGTATTTCATTGCCAGTCAACGCCTTCTAAACATGAGCTGTTCTTTGCAAAATCTTCGTGTGCCAAGTCTTCATATCAACATTATAATTTTAACCTTGTTCATAAGTATTTCCAAGTAACTGCGACTGCAATGCGACTGCAATTGCAACACATGTTTAAATATTTCTTGCCTTACAACCCACTGTCTTCTGGAATTATAAAAGAAGTATACCAAAAATGTGCCAAGAAATTATTAACTGTCAAACAGCTGACAGCCTGCTGTGCTATTATTATCCTATCGGTTGCATCTGGGGTGGCCATATCTTGTTTATGTCGTTGTGTGGGGGGCAAAGCGCGGTTTCACGTTATTTGTGGCGCTGTAATTGCATAATAAGTGTACGAAATTAGAAGGAAGTAGCTACTTTGGCGTCGAAACACGTTAAACAATCGAGTTATTGTTATCCAGACGGTTGGGGGCAATGAAAATGAAAATCACCAGATTACTTTACAAGTTGGCAAGAATTAGCCGGGATGCTGAGGTTGTCGCCAGC
>NZ_PFNG01000135.1:3908-10257 GCF_002791875.1 Candidatus Aquicultor secundus
AACAAAGTGCTGGGCAGGACGCTGTTCAGGAAGTTGTGGTAGGTTAAATAATCGCAATATATGGTCATAACAGTACCCAAAGCAAAGCAACTGAGAACGTAACTTATCCTGTTTGTATTCAGCAGCGCAGGCAAACGCACTCCTTTTTCTATGCATAACCATATATCTCAAAAGACGAGAAGTTGGCCTTTATGTTTAGCGCGACATTTAAAAAGTTAACCGGTTTTACTCCATATCGATATCAGGAAAGGGTCGCAGACGCGATAATATCCGGCCGTAATGTGCTACTTATAGCACCAACCGGTTCAGGTAAAACATGGGCGGCAGTGGCGCCGTTTATTCATGCGAGATTTGCCAGGGCTAGCGATGCCGGTAATAGGCGGCCATGCTTTGCCGATCGTCTGATTTATGCGCTGCCGTTGCGAACTCTGGCAAGCAGTTTGCATGCTGATGTTGTTCGGGCAGCAAAAGAGGCCTTTGGTGAAGAAAATATCGCTATTTCAGGAAAAGATCGAGGCTACAGGCAACACAGTAAGCTTTATATTACAATCCAAACGGGCGAAAGCCAGGACGATCCGCTATTTGCAGGCGACATTGTATTTACCACAATCGATCAGCTGCTATCGTCGTATATTAATATGCCGCTGTCGTTGCCCCGTAGACTTTCCAACATCAACGCGGGCGCACTTGTGGGTGCGCAAATCGTACTCGATGAATTCCATCTTTTGGAGGCGGAAAAGAGCCTTTCGACCGCAATTGAGATGATCGATCGCTTAAACAGTCTTGTAAAGGTAGTGATAATGACAGCAACACTTAGCAATGCCGGCTGCCAACAGCTTGCCTCAATTTTAGAAGCGGAGAAGGTCGAGCTAAAAGACGATGAACGGTTAATGCTACCGGCTGAATCAAAACGCAAGCGCGACTGGTTTTTTACAGGCACACCCATTGATGTTTCCTCCGTTGCCTCGGTTCATAAGCACAGGACCATTGCATTGTGTAATACTGTGAACCGGGCACAGGCGCTGTACTTAAACATTAAAGAAACCGCGTCGTCAGGCACCGACGTGCTTTTGCTTCACTCGCGCTTCTACCCGGATGATCGCGCCAATATAGAGTCCGAGATTATAAGGCGATTTGGTAAAAACGCCCAGGCGCAGGATGATTCAATCATCCTCGTGACTACACAGGTTATTGAGGCGGGGATGGATATTTCTTGCGATACTTTGCACACCGAGATAGCGCCGATTAACTCGCTGGTGCAGAGGGCCGGGCGGTGTGCCCGCTATGGCGGAAAAGGCGATGTATATATCTATGAACTGCCTGAACCCGCTAAAGCAGCACCGTATAATCAAGGTCTTATCGATGAAACCCGAAACATTTTACCGCCTGCACGGGCTATAATTGATTTTGCACAAGAACGAGACCTAATCGACGCCGTGCATGGTAAGCCGGAGAGTAGTTTTGTTGAAGGGTTTTCTGTCCATTCTCACCGTAAAAGAGTTGCTGCCGCCATGGCAGGCGATGACTCTGGGGCAGTACGGGCTCTTATACGCGATATAGATAGCGTCCAGATAATTGTTGCCGCTAATCCAAGCTCAATTGAATTCAGCTTTAAAAAGTGGCCGATGTCTCTTTCGGTTCCGAGGTTTACATTAAAAAAGGCGTTGAAAGGTACTTCTGGGCAAGCCTGGTTGGCCGAGCTTAACGACAGCGATGATGATGTATGGGCAGGTATTTCCTGGCGCCAAATTGAAAACTCGAAGAAGGATGTTGCAGGCGCGTGGTATGTCGTTTTACATCCAAATCTAGCGTCGTACTCCAGCAAACTTGGATTAACGCTTGGCGTCTCAGGCTCAGCCCCTAAGGTTAGATACCTCGGCAGGCCGCCGATTCCTCTTTACCGGTATAAAATGGAGACGTTTAAAGAACATTCAGAGCGAAGCCTTAATGCTTTCGAAAGAATCTCCCAATTTTATGAACGGGGATTGAATGATTTGGCTTTGCTCCTCAATGTTAGCGATGAAGAACTAAGATGGCTGTCCGGCGTTTTAATTAGCTTGCATGATACAGGCAAGCTTTCTGTAGGCTGGCAATCTTTTGCAAAAGCCTGGCAATTGAAAAAGAACACGAAATCGGCTCCGCAAGAGCCGTTAGCCCATACGGATTATGACCCGGTAAAAGATGCAGCTCTGATGCGCAGCATGCCGCAGCGACCGCCTCACGCGGCGGAAGGGGCCTTTGCGCTTGCAGGCTGGCTTTTTAGCGGTGCGGAGCTTGCGCCGGGCATTGCCACAGCCGCAATGACTGCAGTAGCCCGCCATCACTCGGGCCGCACTTCTTCAGTGCGACAATTTGAGTTTATCAAGGAGGTCGAGAAGGTTATTGGCGATACCGTCAACGGCAATATCACCGGTCTAAGGGCACCCCACGACCTGGTTGAATGCAAGAAATTTTCCGAGGAGCTAATCAATCCTTTACTGGATGAGGATGAACTGTATCTACCGCTATACTGGTATCTTGTACGGCTGGTTCGCCTTTGCGACCAGCTTGCGACCAAGGAGGTGAATTTAAGATGAAACTGCATGTTGAGAAGCTAACGGGCACATATGCTGATACTCTAAAAGCCGTTGGTCTGGCCGATCTACTTGCAGAAGTGACCGGGAAGGATGTACGCGTTCGCAACCTGGGCCCGGCTTACGAAGTTGAAGGCGCCGACCCGGGCCCGATTGAAGAATGGCCGATTATCACGCCAGGCTATCCCTATATTCTCGATTCTAAGGATAAAGATAAGCCTAATGGCTGGATCATAGATTACGAACGAGAAAAAAAGAAAGCTCAGGTTGCAAAAGAATTCCGGCAGGCCAAAGATAAAAAGCGTGAGCGGCTTGAAGCAGCCCTCAGAGAGCAGGGCTTGGATGCGCCGGAGGGGCCAGGCTTGGAATACCGCATGGCATCTTTTCTTGCATCTATGAGAAAGGGCTGGAGCGGCGACAAACAACTTTATCGCTGGATAGTTGATAACCAGGATGTTATAAAAAATCATGTCAAGTCGATTCTGGAACATAGCCAATGTTCGGAACCATTCCCTGAAATCAGCAACAGTCAGGTATTTAATCCAACCGCAGGTAAGGGTGTGCATAGGCCCAAGCCCGACTCTACGTCGCCAGGCGCTATTAATAAGGCCGTTATAAACGGCATGGATGAGTGGCTTAAGTTTAGAGGGACATATGCGGCCATGTTGGCATACCGGGTTGGCGATGATTTCAAGGTTTTTGTAATCGAGCCGGGCGATATAGGGGTAAACGCAGTTAGGCAGCTGCGCAACGGTTTACTCGGCCTTTCTCTTTTTGGCGGGATACGTTTGGACATAGATGCAGCCCTGCGATTGCTGGAGATACTTATCTTGCATTCGGATGTCCTGGGTCGGGAAATTAGTCTTTTTGGTCGGCGTCCATCATCGGTTATCGGTGGTTTACACCAGGCTTACTTTCAAAGATTGGGCCCGGCCTCAGCTTTGATGAATTATGCCTTTATGCCTCTTCCGTCCTGGTTTGTCGTCACCGATCATGAGTCTGCCAATGCTTATCTTAAAATAGTAAAAGAGCATGCAGGTAACAAAAATCGCGATGGCGAAGCCGGTTGCCTGCAAGTTCTTCGCGAGGACAACTCGGGCGATATTCCAATCTTAAAAATGTATCGGGAATGGCTGTTAACGGGCGAGATTGCTGCGCTGCTCGATTTCTTATCAAGGTTTGCCGTAAAGGTTATGGAGCGGCGTGGACAAAAAGAGTGGGTCCGGGAGTTCTCCGCTAACGGTTTAGATGATCTATTAGAGAGGGGGTATGGTTTCGTGCGAGAAATCATCCAAAATGAAGGATTTAGAAACGTGGCTAGAGCGGTTCGTAACGCTACAATTTATGCGCTCTCATTAAAAAACAGAGAGGTGCGATTTGGTCTTGCCCAGGAATGGAAGCAGAAGATAAAAGGCGGCGATAGCGAGTTTATCCCGGCGCTAAGCGATTTTGTTCAGCAATATAACTGGGAGTCGGAAAAAATTAAGGCGCATGTGATAAGACAAGAAGACCTCGATGCTTTAATCGGGCTAATCGAAGAGCATGGGGCTGAATTGGTCGGCATGTTGTTGTTGGCATACGGATATGCCAGGGCGCCGAAAATCGAGCAAGAAGTTGAGAAAGGGGAGATAAACGTTGAAGCTTAATTCGCTATCTATATCGGGATTGGTCACGCTGGATCTTCATGCTCTGAACAACGAGGGAGCAGAGGGCAATACGATGATGACGCGGATGGTCGAAATAGTTGATTCGAATGGCAAGCTTGCCACAGTTAATGCTATTTCGGGTGATATGTTCAAGCATATCCAGGCCGAGCATCTTTTTCGCATAGCGACGGAGGAAGGAATACCGCTTTGCAGTGCCTGTCAGGTATTCGATGCAAATCGTATTTGTGCTGATAAATCCTTCACGGGTTCATTCGAAAAAGGGACACAGGATAGTTTGGTCCTTAGCGATGTACTTAAACGGTGTATTCTTGATGATTGCGAGGGTATTCTTATCACGAACAACAACAAGTCAATCGCACGTAAATCATGCATCGAATTCGGCTGGCTGGTTGGCAGGCCGGAAACTACGCGTACGGAGTCTTACTTTCACGCAAAGTACGTCCCGGAGGGCCGCAGCGCTGGCTCCGGCGCTGGCGAGAATCTAGGTCAGAATATTTTCCATAGACCTGCTTCCAGCGGGCAATATGCTGCAGTTGCCAACGTTGACCTTTATAAAGTTGGACGCAATGATATCACGCTCGGTTACGACGTGGGGGGAGAAGCTCGCCTACAGCGCACGAAGGCGCTGCTTAAAAGCGTGCTTTACTCATTTATAAAGCCGACCGGCGCCCACAGGAATACGCAAAACCCGCATGTAGTTGACTTCACCGGGGCTGTGGTTACCTCGGCCAATACGGTACCGGCGCCGCTTGTGAGCGCCTTAAACCCGGCATTTATCGACGAGATAAAAGGCATCTCCGAATCGCTAAACACCCTTACCCCATCATCGGTTAGTGTTTCGGTGTTTAATGGGCTTCAAGAATTCGCAGGTATTATGTCCTCGATCATTACGGGGCTTGAGGGATAGGGGGCCTTATGCTCATCGACAACAGTTCTACGATTGAGGGTACGGGGTCTTGGCTTTTGGCTACATATCGCCCGGTAAGCCTCTTTACATTAAGGACAACATATGCGACCAGCAAGGGCGGAAAGACGCTACTTGTTCCGACCCCCTATGCGGTTAAGCTGGCGTTGGTCGACGCCTGCTTTCGTGCATATGGGGCAGATAATGCTGAACCGGTTGCACGTGATGTCTTCGATCTGGTTAAGGATCGCGAAATAAGGTTTTCGCCACCGGATCGCTGTGTTGTGCAAAATACTTTTATAAAGGTAAAGCAAGAGGAACGTGATGCGCCGAAGGGTATCTATTGCTCAACCGTTTCTTACCGTGAGTTCTGCTTTTTTGATGGGGATTTAACAATCGCAATCAATGCCAAAGGTATGGATAAAGAGAAAAGCAATCTATTATCCAACGTTATGCGTCACATTAATTACTTCGGGAAAAGAGGCAGCTTCTTTCAGTTTCTGGGCTCAAAACTGGCTACTGAGTTACCGGGCGGTTTCAGCCTTTTTGAATCCGATACCGATTTTAAGATGGACACATACGGTATCATGCAGCCGCTTGACGATGTAGGCGACACTGACGACCCCGATTTGTTTGATCGTGTGAGTTCGTACTCCTACGGTAAGGGGTTAACACTGGGCAAACACCGTGTGCTTAAAAACACGTTTTTGCCTTACCGCATGGTAAAAAGCACCAGAAGCTATACGTATTATTCACGGGCTAGTATTTAGGTATCTTGGCTTGTCGGCAGAGTTTGTTATCGGCTTAAAAGTGGTGGTGTTATCTCTATCAGCCTTGGATTAACACGGGGGACACGTTAAGCTACTATCGGTTTGCGAGCTGGTTAAAAACAGGCTCGATAAAGCCAGAAGCGTTTAGTTTATAAATATAGACCACAAATGGCTTGGCAATAGTACGACTATTGAGCTATCATCAAGTAAGCGGAAACCCTAATTTAGTATTTTAAAAACACAGTAGATACTGCTGTGCTTTATTCGGTATTGGTTGAAATAAAAGGACCGGCATGACTAACGAGCACACCATTGAAATTAAAATGCGCACTCCGCTCTGGACAGGCGGCGTGGACGGCAAATGCGACCGCTTGCATGAAACCGGAATCATCGGCTCGATGCGCTGGTGGTATGAAGCCATCGTGCGCGGTCTAG
>NZ_PFNG01000248.1:0-1301 GCF_002791875.1 Candidatus Aquicultor secundus
AGCCAGAATCCAGAAGGATTTCGAATTAGTGAAAGTCTGGAGAGTGGGTTCTTGCCTTTATTCTGAATTCTGAATTCTGGCTCCTGGATTCTTTTTTTGGAGGTTTGTTCATGCGTAAAGAATACATGATGACGCCAGGGCCCACACCGGTTCCGGCAGAAATCTTATTGTCACAAGCACGGCCGATGTTCCATCACCGGACGCCGCAGTTCTCAGAGCTTCTCGCCGACATAGAAGATGGTCTGAAGTACATCTTTGAGACGAAGAACGACGTGCTGTTCTTTGCATCGTCGGGTACCGGCGTTATGGAGTCTTCGGTTATAAATCTTTTATCCGCAGGGGATAAGGTTATCTGCTGCTCAAACGGTAAATTCGGCGAAAGGCTCATCAAACTTAACGAGGCTTACGGCATGAATGTCGTCAAACTTGAGTATCCCTGGGATCGGGTTGTAAATCCCGAGGATATCAAGCGCGAACTTGATAACAACCCGGATACCAAAGCGGTCTACGTCGTCCAGAGCGAGACGTCGACCGGCATCTTAAACGACGTAAAGGCAATCGGTGCGATAGTTAAGAATTACGATGCGGTGTTTGTCGTCGACTCGATTACCGGCATCGGTGCGGTCGAGTGCAAGACCGACGAGTGGAATCTGGATGTCGTTATGACCGGCTCACAGAAGGGCCTCATGATGCCACCGGGTCTTGCCGCCGTATCGGTTAGCGATAAGGCATGGGCGGCGTCCGAGAAATCAACCCTGCCGAAGTTCTACTTTAGCTGGAAGAAGGCCGCGGACTCGCTGCATAAGCCTGCGCCGACAACGCCGTTCACCCCGGCCATATCGCTTATCGTCGGCCTTGGCGAGGCGATTAGATTGATGCGTCGGGAGGGGCTTGAGAACATCGCCAAGCGCCATGCGATTCTGGCGGAAGCTGCAAGAACGGGTGCCGAGGCGATGGGTCTTAAGCTGTTCGCCCCGGCAAACGGTAGGGGCAGCGCGGTAACCCCCGTCTGGGTTCCCGAAGGGGTAGACGGCGGTAAGCTGGTTAAGCTTCTTAAGGATGAGTACGGTATAACGGTTGCCGGAGGTCAGGATCACCTGAAGGGCAAGATATTCAGGATAGGACATCTGGGATATTTTGACAGATTTGATATTTTGACTACGCTCGCAGGTATAGAGATGGTTCTCGCCGAGCTGGGCCACCCGGTCACATTAGGGATGGGTATTCAGGCGGCCGAGCGAGTGTTTATGGATAACCCTTTCTAGAAAGTTGACAGCACTCAGCACTCAGCTGTCAGCTAG
>NZ_PFNG01000082.1:0-1319 GCF_002791875.1 Candidatus Aquicultor secundus
GACCGGCCCCGAGGTTGAGGTGTCCTACTTCGGAGTTCCCCATCTGCCCCTCGGGCAACCCTACTGCTTCACCCGCAGCCCTCAAGGTTGTAAAGGGAAACTCTATCCTGTAGCGATCAAGGTTTGGCGTGCTTGCGGCAGCTATGGCGTTTCCGACCTTATCGGGGTTTACTCCCCATCCATCAAGAACACACAGGACGACCGGTCTGGGTCGCTTTATCTCCACGACATTATGCCTTTTATTATGCATGGTACTCAAAAAATAATTTCCACCTTTATCTATCAAATCCCTGGACCCCGGGTCCTCCAAGCTGAGCTTCGCTCAGGCCTCTGGACCCTTACTATTTACGGGCGTTTTTTACGATGCCGGCAAAGCTCTCGGCTTCAAGGCTTGCACCGCCGACAAGAGCCCCGTTGATATCCGATTCGGCCATGAAGTCGGCGATATTGCCGGCTTTGACGCTTCCGCCATAAAGAATCGGGATGTCCTGGGCGGCATCGGTTCCAAACCTGGATGCCAAAACCGCACGAATGTGCCTGATGACATCGTTGGCGTCCTCGGGAAGGGCTGTTTTGCCTGTTCCGATAGCCCAAATCGGCTCGTAGGCAACAATAAAGCTCTTCATATCCCCGGCCTCCAGCCCCTCGGTGCCCCCTAGAATCTGGGACTCGATGAAGGAATCGGTCTTGCCGGCTTCTCTCTGTTCGAGCGACTCGCCGCAACACATGATCGGCGTGATATCATGCCTGAGCGCTGCCTTTACCTTTTTATTTACGGTCTCGTCGGTCTCACCGAAGTACATGCGCCTCTCCGAGTGACCGAGAATCACGTAGTCGCATTCCAAATCCTTTAGCATCAGCGGAGAAACCTCGCCTGTGTAAGCGCCTTCGTCCTCCCAGAACATATTTTGAGCGCCCAGTTTTATGGCCGGTTTGTCCTGCCACAGAACGGTATAGACGCTTTTAAGATCCGTAGACGGCGGGCAGACGATAACCTCTACACCATCGTATCCCCTATCGTCCTGCGCAAGGTCGTCCAACTGATCCTCGAGATCCTGGACTAGAAACACCGCTTCCTTGGCTGTTTTGTACATCTTCCAATTCCCCGCAATTATCCTGCGCTTATCCCCCATTTAGTCCTCCTTATATAAGCTTAAATTATATTATGCGGGACGTGGCAGATATCATAGACTGCTCTGCCTTGATCTCGCTGTGTGCTCTCTAGATTCTTCGCTGCGCTCAGAATGACATCCAGCTGACAGTCTTACTAGAACGTCCACGACTCAAACATCTTTTTTTCATCCTTCGCTGCGCTCAGA
>NZ_PFNG01000132.1:0-10000 GCF_002791875.1 Candidatus Aquicultor secundus
ATCGGTGTCGGACGGCGGGCTAAGATGGTGATCGTTCGTCTTTCCTCCGGTGATTCGCCGCTCTCTCTGCTTTTTCATTTAATGATCGCCGGAAGTATCCGGTATGTGCCGGTTGGGTATCCCGAGCGAGAAAAAGCGCAGGTTATTTTCACGCTGGATAACGGCTATGAAATTCGTTTCAGGGACCCGCGCAAATTCGGCTATGTCAAGCTCTTAAAGGGGGATATCGGCACTGCCCCTGAGCTGAGCCGTCTTGGCCCCGAGCCTTTGTCCGGCGAGTTTACCCTAGAAAGATTTCAGGAGATGCTCAAGCGCAGGCCGAACGCCAAGATAAAAGCGTTACTGTTGGACCAGTCTTTCGTTGCGGGCATCGGCAATATCTATGCCGACGAGGTGCTTTTTCATGCCGGTGTGTTGCCGACTAGGCAGCCCGGCTCGCTCTCTCGGGATGAGGTCGGGCGCATCTATGAAGGGATACGCTCCATCTTGACCAAGGCCATCGAGGAGCACGGCAGCTCGATCGCTACATATGTCGATATCTTTGGAAACAAGGGCAACTTTGTAAGCTTTTTTAAAGTGTACGGCCGAACGGGGGAGCCTTGCGTTAACAACTGTCCGGGTGAGATCAAGAAAACCAAAGTGGCCGGCAGGGGAACGCATATCTGCCCGGTTTGCCAGAAATAGGCGTGCGATGCGCCCAACGCCGGCTGTTTTAGCTATCTTTGTAACTCCTCATACAGTTGCGACCAGGTATTTGTTTTAGTATGATAAAGCAGAATCATCAATTTAATCAGCACCTAGAGATTTAGATTCGAGACGTATGAAAGGAAGAAGAGATACATGATTGAGACCGGAACACTGAGAGTAAAAACAGGCCTGGCTGAAATGTTAAAGGGCGGGGTTATTATGGACGTAACCGATGCGAAACAGGCAAAAATCGCCGAGGATGCCGGGGCTGTGGCCGTTATGGCGCTTGAGAGGGTTCCCGCGGATATAAGGGCGGCCGGCGGGGTAGCACGTATGGCCGATCCCACAAAGGTCGAAGAGATCGTTAGTATGGTGACGATTCCGGTTATGGCGAAAGCCAGGATCGGGCACTTTGTCGAGGCCCAGATACTCGAGGCCCTTGGCGTTGACTACATCGATGAAAGCGAAGTTCTGACCCCGGCCGACGAGGAACACCACATTAACAAGTGGGATTTTAAAGTACCGTTTGTCTGCGGTTGCAGGAATCTCGGCGAGGCGCTGAGGCGTATATCCGAGGGCGCGGCTATGATAAGGACAAAGGGTGAGCCGGGCACAGGTAATATCGTTGAAGCGGTCCGCCACATGCGCTCGGTCCGTGAAGGTATCTCGTGGCTGAAGGGGCTTCGCGATGACGAGCTGTTTGCCGCGGCCAAAGACCTTCAAGCCCCATACGACCTGGTAAAATGGGTGCATGATAACGGTAAGTTGCCGGTTGTGAATTTCTCGGCGGGCGGCGTTGCAACCCCGGCCGACGCGGCGCTTATGATGCAGTTGGGCGCGGACGGCGTGTTTGTCGGCTCGGGTATATTCAAAAGCGGCGACCCCGCAAAGCGCGCAAAAGCGATTGTGCAGGCGACAACGCACTTCAACGACGCCGAACTTCTCGCGAAGGTATCAAAGGACCTTGGTGAGCCGATGGTCGGTATAGAAATCAGCCAGATCCCCGAAGCCGAGAGGATGCAGGAACGCGGTTGGTAACCATCGAAGATGATTACCAACTAGAGATTAGAAATTAGAGAGTAGATTGAATTATTGAGGGCAAAGTGAGAAAAGTGAGAGTCTAAGCTTAAGAACCTATTTCTAATCGGTATAATCGCTACTTTCTAATTTCTAGCTTTACCGCGGGCAGAGGTTTTTCTCCGCCCCGTACTTTGTATGAGGAGCAAGATAAAGTTTGAGCAACAGTAATAACCTTAAAGTAAGAATAGGCGTATTGGCTTTGCAGGGGGCGGTGCGCGAGCATATACAGCACATCGAGGCGCTCGGCGCGGTCGGTATGGCTATAAAACGGCCACGTGAGTTGAAGGAAATTGCGGGCTTGATCATTCCCGGAGGCGAGAGCACGACTATCGGTAAATTAATGGTGGAGTACGAGTTTATCGATGCAATCCGCGACTTTCACGCCGCAGGCAAGCCTATCTACGGCACATGCGCGGGTATGATTCTTTTAGCGAAAACAATTACAGAAGGCGACCAGCCGCTGCTCTCGCTGATGGATATCGAGGCCCGGCGAAATGCGTTTGGCCGGCAGCGCGAAAGCTTCGAGGCCGACCTTGCTATCAAGGGCATCGGAAGCTTCAATGCGGTCTTTATTCGCGCCCCGTGGATAGAGTCGGTGGGTGAGGGTGTCGACACGCTTGCCGAATTTGATACTATTGAACATGGCAACGTAAAAGTCATGGCCAGACAGGGAAGTCTTCTTGCGTCGGCGTTTCATCCCGAATTAACCGGGGACGTAAGGGTACACAAATACTTTTTGAATATGATAAAGGAGGCCTAATCCTAATGTCAGGGCATTCTAAGTGGGCAACGATTAAACACAAGAAAGGCAAGGAGGATGCCAAGCGCGGCAAACTGTTCGCCAAGCTGAGCCGGGCGATTATGGTTGCCGCTCGCAACGGTAGCAACCCGGACATGAACGCGGCTCTTGCGAATGCAATTGAAAAGGCAAGAAGCTACAGCATGCCCGCGGACAACATCGACCGGGCGATTAAGAAGGGCGCGGGCGAGTTGGGGGCAGTTACCTACGAGGAACTCACCTACGAGGGGTTTGGCCCCGCCGGGGTCGCAATCATGGTCGATGTCATGACGGATAACCGTAATCGTACCGCGGCCGATGTTCGCCACATCTTCACGAAATACGGCGGTAATCTGGGGGCATCCGGCTCGGTCGGGTGGATGTTCGACCGCAAGGGGATCGTAGCGGTCGATAAGAGTCATCCCATCGGCGAGGACGAACTCTTCACGCTTGCCGTTGAGGCCGGTGCAGAGGATATGACCGGCGAAGACGACCAGTGGCAGATAACGACCGACCCCACCGAACTTAACTTCGTTAGAAACATAATCGAGAAGCACGGTATCCCAATCGCGCTTGCCGAGATTGCGATGGTCCCTAAGAACCCTGTGAAATTGGATAAAGAAGAAGCAATGAAGGTGCTTAGGTTCGTTGATGTGCTGGAAGACAACGACGACGTTCAGGATGTCTACAGCAACTTCGATATCCCGGCCGAGGTGTTGGAGGAGCTTGCCGGGTCTTAGGAAGTTAGGAAGGGCCTAGGATTCGGGGACGATATAAAAGGCAGTCAGCCGTTGGCGGTTGGCTGTTTTCTTGTTATAATCAAACAAATGTTCGATTAGCGATGTTGCTCTGGTTTGCGCTAGAATATAGAAAGCGATTTACAGAGGACGATTCACGATAACCTAGACGTTGAACGTTGAAGTTTGAATTTTCGGTTTGAAAGGAAAGCTTATGATTATTCTCGCGGTTGATCCCGGCACGGCAACAACCGGTTATGGTGTCATAGAGTACGAGGGAAACCGCTTTAAAGTCAAAGACTACGGGATAATTTCAACCGAGGCCAAGGTTGCCGCAGAGCTTCGGTTGCAGCACATTTACGACGGCTTAAAAAACCTGATAGCCAGGTATAGGCCCGATCATTTTGTGGTTGAGCAGCTCTTTTTTAATCAAAACGTCCGTACTGCGCTGGCCGTGGGGCAGGCGCGTGGCGTGTGCCTTCTCGTTGCCGCGGATGGTGGGCTTCCGGTTGCAGAGTATACGCCGCTTCAGGTAAAGCAAGCGGTCGTGGGCTACGGCCGGGCGGAGAAGGCGCAGGTGCAGCAGATGGTTAAGGCCATCCTTAATTTAACCGAAATCCCAAAACCGGATGATGCGGCGGATGCGCTGGCCCTCGGGATATGCCATGCGCATTCGTACCGGTCGAATACGATAACCAGGAGAGCTTTGGATGATAGCGTTCTTGAGGGGTAGGCTTGAGGATAAAGGCCCCGGAACAGTTGATATCGATGTAAGCGGTGTTGGATACAGGGTGTCTATGTCCAACAACTCACTCGCGGCCATGCCGCAGAGGGGTGAGCCGGTGTTTGTGTATACATATACGCACGTGCGCGAGGATGTTTTGCAGTTGTTTGGTTTCATGTCGGTGGCCGAGCGCGAACTCTTTGAGAGGCTCATCTCGGTGAGCGGTATCGGCCCGAAGGTGGCGCTTGTGATCCTCTCTTCATTTGACGTCGACTCCTTAAAACAGGCCATCGTAGGTGAAGATATAGCGCTCATCACATCCATTCCGGGGATAGGTAAGAAAAACGCCCAGCGTCTTGTACTTGAGCTTAAAGAAAAGCTGACACTGCCCGAAATCGGGCTTACATCGACGGCTTATATAAAGGATAGGTCAGCCTATGAGGAGGCGCGAAGCGCATTGCTTGGCCTCGGATACACGTCCGCCGAAGCGAAAAAGGCGCTGGACGGTTTTGCGCCCGATGGGACAGAGATAAGCGTTGAGGTGCTCATTAAACATGCTTTAAAAAACCTGGCAAAAAACTGATAGCGGGAGGAAATCGTGGACGACAGGATTACAACGACGTCATTTATAGAAGAGGATATCGATTACGAGCGGAGCCTGCGGCCGAAGCGGCTTGAGGAATTCGTCGGGCAGACGTGGGCGAAAGAGGCCCTCGAGCTTTTTATTTCCGCCACAAAAAGCCGCGAAGAGGCCCTGGATCATGTGCTCTTAAGCGGTCCTCCCGGGCTCGGCAAAACCACCCTGGCAGGCATTATTGCAAATGAACTGGGGGTCGGCATTAAGATTACTTCCGGGCCGGCGATCGAACGGGCCGGGGATCTGGCGGCGATCCTCACCAATCTGCAGCCGAATGACGTGCTGTTTATCGATGAGATACACCGCTTAAGCAGGCAAGTAGAAGAAGTCCTCTACCCGGCGATGGAGGATTTTGAGCTTGATATCATCATTGGGAAAGGACCATCTGCGCGCTCTTTGCGATTGGAGCTGCCGAACTTTACCCTGGTAGGCGCGACGACGAGGCAGGGTCTTTTAACGTCGCCCCTGAGGGACAGGTTTGGGGTTAATTGCCGTTTCGATTACTATACCGATCAGGAGCTCAACGGTATTATCCGGCGCTCCGCAATAATTCTTAGCGTCGGGATCGATGCCTACGGTTCGCTTGAAATCGCACGGAGATCAAGAGGAACCCCAAGAATCGCAAACCGCCTGCTTAAACGGGTGCGTGACTATGCGCAAATTAAAGGGGATGGGCGGATCGATAAGGATATTGCAGACAGGGCTCTTGCATTTCTGGAAGTAGACGTCCTCGGTCTGGATAGGCTTGACCGCCAGATACTCCTAACTATGGTTGACAAGTTCAGCGGCGCCCCGGTTGGGCTTAACACGCTGGCCACGTCCATAAGCGAAGAGCCCGAAACGCTTGAGGATGTCTACGAGCCGTATTTGCTACAGCTCGGCTTTATCCAGCGCACTCCACGCGGTCGCGTTATAACCGAACGGGCCTGCAACCACCTTGGTATCGCGTATCCGGGCGATAAAGAGTAGCGGGATAGAGCAGGCAGCAGGGAGTAAGCAGTATGCAGCTAGTTCCGGCGGTTGATGTAGATTGTTACCGTTTGGCCGTATTGCAGCGTTGTACCTGCCGCGGGATTTTGGGAAACTACTTTGCCCCTCACGGCGCGCCCGCGCTGATACGGGGAGGAGGTCACGTCTATAACATTAAAGCCCGCGGACTCTAACTGTTGCCTTGCATTTTCCTCAGACAGGCCGACGATATCCGATACGGTGATACCCTTAGCCGACGAGCCGACACCGCCGGTACTAACCGTTATCTGAATTATCACGCCTTGTCGTGCCCTTTCCCCGGCCGCCGGAACCTGTGTTGTCACAACACCCCGAATACCCCTAACATCTTCTCTGTATACGGAGCTATGTCCAAAGTGGGCTTGATCCAATTTATCGATAGCCGGCTTCTCGGGTAATCCGACGACGTTCGGTATCGCGACGATGCCCGGGGACTTATGCAGGGGACATTTTTGACGGGGCACTTTGGTGCTCAGGAACGGGCGGTATTCAACATCGGGGCAGAATTTGCTGGGGAGCAATCCCGACTCGGTACAAACGAGAACATTCTCGATGCCGCCGCGTGGCTTTACGAAACTACCTCTAGGCATATTTGCGGTTGCTTTTGACATGAATCGCGACCATATTTGCGCGGGGAAAGTACCGCCGGCAACGCGTATGCCGTGGACATTATACATAGATATCTGGCCTTTTGGATATCCGACCCACACAGCCGCCGAAAGTCCCGGCGTATATCCGCAAAACCATGCATCCCTGTAGCCCGAGGCGGTTCCTGTTTTGCCCGCGCAGGGCCCACTTATCCTGGCCCGTGTCCCTGTTCCGTATCTGATGACGTCTTGCAGCACATCAGTAACGATATAGGCGGTTGCTTCACTGATAGTTTGCTGTGGCTTCGGCACGTACTGGTCGATGATTTTGCCTGATGCGTCTGTCACCCTAGTGATAGCCTCGGGCGGGCAATGCTTTCCGCCATTTGCAAATGTTGAATATACACTCGCCATATCAAGGGGGCTTGGCCCGTTTGTAAAACCTCCGAGCGCAATCGCCGGATCCTGGTTGATGATCCATTCCGGCATTCCCATTTTCTTTGCGACCTCGGTGACCTTGTTTACCCCTACGTCCAGGATAAGACGCGCAAAAACGGTGTTGACCGAGCGCACAAGTGCGGACCGGAGCGGCATCGGAGGGCCGCCACTTCCCTCGACATAGTTATCAACGTGCCAGGTTTGCCCGCCACCGATAGGTAAATCGCCCGGTGAAGAGCTATATTCCTGGAACGGAGAGATACCGTTTTCAATTGCGGCGGCAAACACAATGGGCTTGAACGATGAGCCGGGCTGGCGATTATGTGAGGTGGCCAGGTTATATTTATCTTTATTAAAGTCACGCCCGCCGACCATCGCCCGTATGTAACCGGTTGCCGGCTCGACAGCTACAATCGAGGCGGATGGATCTTTGGGGTGATCAAGTGTAGACCATGCGGCTTGCTCCGCCTGCTTTTGCATGGTTAAGTTGATCGTTGTGTATACCCGCAGGCCGCCCTTAAAGACGACGTTCTCACCGTATCGCTTGATAAGCTTCTGTTTTACATATTCGACGAAATATGGCGCGGGTGTTACCGGCTTAGTCATCGGTCTTGCTGTTACCGGTGCGGCCACCGACTGCGATTCCTCCAGCGGCGTTATGTACTTCAGCCGTGCCATCTGATGAAGAACCAGGTCACGGCGTTCTTTGGCTTTGCCTAAATTTACATATGGCGAGAAGTCGTTCGGGGATTTGATAATTGCGGCAAGTATGGCCGCCTCGGGAAGCGAAAGCATCTTCGCCCGTTTGCCGAAGTAATTATTAGAAGCCGTTTCCACACCATACCAACTATGCCCGAAGTAAATTGTATTGAGGTATTTTTCTAGAATCTGGGCTTTGGTATATTTCTGTTCCAGCTGGTACGCCAGCGCCGCTTCTTTTATCTTGCGGTCGAATGTTTTTTCACGGGTGACGATTGTATTCTTTACATACTGCTGGGTGATGGTGCTCGCGCCTTCCACGGTATGCCCGCTGGCGAGGTTGGCAAAGAAGGCACGCGCGATGGCCTCGGGATCGTATCCCTTGTGCTTGTAAAACCTCTCGTCCTCAATTGCGATGACCGCATGCTGCAGGTACGGCGATACCTCGGAGAGCGGCACGACGACGCGGTCTTGTTCATAATAGAGATTGGTAAGCAGCGTGCCGTTCGATGCGAATATCTTGGTCGTCTGCCAGTTTTGGATCTTGTCCTCGTTTTTGAGTTTTGGCAGCCCACGCATGATTTCGGCGGTAGCCACAAGGCCACCGAAGGCAACCACAAGGATCGGTATGATTATTAAGGCGCTAAGCACGAGAACCGCATGAATCCTACGCTGCTTCTTTGCCCTCAGCTCAGCTCTTCTTATCCTAGCTCGCGACATTACTTCCCCGGTCAAGAACCCAATCGTTTTCTGGATGGATTATAGCACAAAGCTATTGAGCTGGACATATCTGTGTGCAGGTGTTACGATTTTTTATATTTTGGCTTATTCTAGCTTATAAGATAAATGATATGCGGGGGTAGGAATGAAATCGGCTGAAGAGCAACTTTTTATCATACAAGACGGTGCCGAGGAGATAATCCCGGTTGAAGAATTCAAGCAGAAACTCGCCCGTTCGATAGCGACGAATACGCCGCTTAAGGTAAAGTACGGCGTTGACCCGACCGCCCCGGATCTTCATCTCGGGCATGCGGTTCCACTTCGAAAGCTACGGCAATTTCAAGACCTGGGTCATGTTGTCCAGCTTTTGATCGGCGATTATACGGCACGGGTGGGCGATCCTACAGAGCGCTCGACCACAAGGCCCCAGCTTCCCGCCGAGACGATAGAGGCCAATGCCAGAACCTATACCGAGCAGGCTTTTAAAATCCTTAACCCCGAAAAAACGGTAATTGACTACAACGGTCGCTGGTTTTCGACGATGCCGTTCGAGCGGGTTCTTAAAATTACGGCGCAATTCACCGTGGCCAGGATACTTGAGCGAGACGATTTCGCCAAACGTTTTGCCGCACAGGTCCCGATAAGCCTGCACGAGTTTCTCTATCCCGTGATGCAGGGCTACGATTCTGTCGAGCTTGGCTGCGATATTGAGATAGGCGGGACCGACCAGAAATTCAATATGCTTGCCGGAAGGGATCTGCAGCGTTGGGCCGACCAGGAGCCACAGGTTGTTATCACCATGCCCATCCTTGAGGGCACCGACGGCTACGTTCGTATGAGCAAATCCAAGGGTAACTACATCGGCTTAACCGAGCCCCCCGAGGAGCAGTTCGGCAAGATCATGTCGATCCCGGATTTTATAATGATCCGCTACTTCAGGCTCTGCACGAACGAACCTCATGAAGAGATAGACCGCATCGAAAAAGGCCTGGAAGACGGCACGCTTCATCCCAATGAGATAAAAAGGCGTCTCGCAAAAGATGTTATATCTATCTATTACGGTCCCGAAGCGGCCAAAGAAGCCGAGCGGATCTTTGACGCAAAGTTTAAGAAGGTCGAGGGCGGGACGGCTGCAGAACGGCTTGCGGCTATCGGCGCCGAGATTCCCGAGGTCGAGATAACACCGGATATGCTCACCGATGATAAGCGCATGTGGATCGTTAAGCTTATGACGGTTGCAGATTTCGCTAAGACCAATGGTGAAGCCCGTCGGCTTATCGAGGGCGGCGGAGTAAAATATCTCGAACATGTCGATGGAGAATATAAAGAAGTAGCAATCAAAGATCCCGGCATCGAGATAGTTCCAAGAACCGGGGACATCATCCAAGTCGGCAAACGCCGCATCGCCAGGATTAAAGTATACAGCCCGAGTTAAGCACTCCCGCATATGTTAATGTAATAATGATGAAAAATGCGGTGAATAATCATCGAACCGGGTGTTGACATTATTTTTAAACCTGGTAAAGTACTCTTTACGCAGCAGCATGCGGCGGACTGCGAAATCCTCGCAGCCGGTCGTAAAACGCGTTGTAAACTCGCAAAATTCTCAAACAAACTAGTTGACAACAGATATCGCTGGTGCTATATTTATTAATGCTGCTTCTGCAGTAGATTTCCGTGGAGTTGTTGTATAATTGCTTACAATTTATCTCGGAGGCGACAAGTATAGGTTAGAGTAAGTGTGATTGCATGAGCAATCGTACCTGAAACTTGTCGCTGTGAGAGGAAACTCCACAGCGAATTTTTTTGTCTTAAAAACACCTTCATAGGAAGACTTGAATAAGGTGTTGACAGCCGGAGAATGGCATGGTACATTACCGTCTGTTGCAAAGTTGGTCTTTGAAA
>NZ_PFNG01000132.1:12500-24676 GCF_002791875.1 Candidatus Aquicultor secundus
CAAAACTCATTGCTAGTCGAATGATTCTGGAAAGAACAGCCACAGAAGGTAAAAGCCCTGTAGGTAAAAGCTTTGAGACTCTCGGTGACCACCTGAGTACCGCGGGACACGGGAAATCCTGTGGGAAGTCACGAAGACCACTTCGTAAGGCTAAATACTCCCTAGCGACCGATAGTGAACTAGTACCGTGAGGGAAAGGTGAAAAGTACCCCGGGAGGGGAGTGAAATAGTACCTGAAACCGTATGCTTACAAGCAGTCGGAGGAAGACTTTAAGTCTTCTGACGGCGTGCCTTTTGTAGAATGATCCTGCGAGTTATGGTGTGTAGCGAGGTTAAGCGAAAGCGGAGCCGTAGCGAAAGCGAGTCTTTAAACGGGCGTTTAGTTGCATGCTGTAGACCCGAAGCTGCGTGATCTATCCATGGGCAGGTTGAAGCGAGGGTAAGACCTCGTGGAGGACCGAACCGACTTCAGTTGAAAATGGAGCGGATGACCTGTGGATCGGAGTGAAAGGCTAATCAAACGCAGTTATAGCTGGTTCTCCCCGAAATAGCTTTAGGGCTAGCCTCGGATGTTTTGTTGTGGTGGTAGAGCACTGATTGGACTAGGGGCCTCACCAGGTTACCAAACCCAGTCAAACTCCGAATGCCATAACTTTAGAATCCGGGAGTCAGACAGCGGGTGATAAGATTCGTTGTCGAGAGGGAAACAGCCCAGACCGTCGGCTAAGGTCCCCAAATCTATGCTAAGTGGCAAAGGATGTGGCGTTGCACAGACAACCAGGAGGTTGGCTTAGAAGCAGCCATCCTTCAAAGAATGCGTAATAGCTCACTGGTCAAGTGATACTGCGCCGAAAATGTAACGGGGCTCAAGCATAGTACCGAAGCTGCGGCAGTGCATTTATGTGCTGGGTAGGGGAGCATTGTCTGCGGGATGAAGTCAACGTGTAAACGTTGGTGGACTTCAGACAAGTGAGAATGCAGGAATGAGTAGCGAGAGTCAGGCGAGAAACCTGACCGCCGTAAACCCAAGGTTTCCAGGGTAAAGCTAATCTGCCCTGGGTTAGTCGGGACCTAAGGCGAGGCCGAAAGGCGTAGTCGATGGACAACGGGTAGATATTCCCGTACCACCGAGTCGCGTTATCAGCGAGGGGGTGACGGAGAAGGGTAGCTCAGCACGGCGTTGGTTGTCCGTGTTTAAGCCGGTAGGGCGTCTCCTAGGCAAATCCGGGAGGCATTAAGCCTGAGAGGTGATGACGAGCCGATTGAGGCGAAGTGAGTGATCCCATGCTTCCAAGAAAAACCTCTAGCGAGTGGCTTTGGTGCCCGTACCCCAAACCGACACAGGTGGGTAAGTAGAGAATACTAAGGCGATCGAGAGAACTCTGGTTAAGGAACTCGGCAAAATAGCCCCGTAACTTCGGGAGAAGGGGCGCCACATTAGCGTGTAAGGTTTTCCCCCAAGCGTGAAGTGGCCGCAGTGAAAAGGCCCAGGCGACTGTTTACTAAAAACACAGGTCTCTGCTAAGTCGTAAGACGATGTATAGGGGCTGACGCCTGCCCGGTGCCGGAAGGTTACGAGGAGGGGTTAGCGGATTTTTCGGATGATGCGAAGCTCTGAATCTAAGCCCCGGTAAACGGCGGCCGTAACTATAACGGTCCTAAGGTAGCGAAATTCCTTGTCGGGTAAGTTCCGACCCGCACGAAAGGCGTAACGATCTGGGCGCTGTCTCAACCAGAGACTCGGCGAAATTGTATTACCGGTAAAGATGCCGGTTTCCTGCAGCAAGACGGAAAGACCCCGTGAACCTTTACTGCAGCTTGATATTGGATTTTGATTCATCGTGTACAGGATAGGTGGGAGGCTTTGAAGCTGGGGCGCAAGCCCTGGTGGAGCCAACCTTGGGATACCACCCTTGATGTATTGAGGTTCTAACGGTAGGCCGTTATCCGGCTACCGAACAGTGTCAGGTGGGCAGTTTGACTGGGGCGGTCGCCTCAATTTGGGGCGCCCTGGCGGTGACGTCAGGGGCAAATCTGGCTGTATGCTGGGAGGTCCGTTCCCTAGCTAACTTTCGACTCCGTAAAGTAAGCGAAGGGATGAAGAATCCAGAGTTACCCAATTTCATGGGTGAAAATACTACTGGTGCGGATAATCAGCAGGGAAGTCCTAGAAACCTCAAAAGATTCCAACAAATTCTAGTGACCCCTCAACGACTATACGCCAGACTCGCAAATTAAATTCTAACAGTAACTTAACTCCAAAAATTAATTGGCGAGATGATATAGTCTGAACTTCATAGCGATATGAAGCCCGAAAGGGAGTCTAGCAAGGAGAAAAAGGTGCATTCTAATGAGATTGAAGCTTATAAGCGAGATCTAAAACTTAGCCGTGAGCAGCGAGACGTATTAGTTGGTCTGCTGCTTGGGGACGGTCATTTAGAGACGCAAAATGGTGGCAAAACCTACAGGCTGAAGATCGAATATGCGATCAAAAATGGCGACTATTGTCGGCATGTATACGAGATTTTCAGGGAGTGGGTGTTGACGCCGCCAAGGGAAAGGGTCGTGAAAAGCGGCGAGCATCAATCAGTCAACTTAGTGTTTAGTACCGTAAGTCATGGAGCATTTAGATTTTATGCCCAGCAGTTTTACAAAGATGGCAAGAAGGTTGTGCCATCGATGATCAAGAGACTGCTGAAGGCGCAAGGTTTAGCTTATTGGTTTATGGATGATGGATCGGTCAAGTCAGACCAGTCGAAAGGTGTAATACTTAACACTCAGGGATTTAGCAGACAAGAAGTAGAACGACTTATTGATGTGTTGAAAAGCACTTTTGAATTAGATGCATGGGAACGCAGACAGAAGGAAGGATATCAAATTTATATCTCTGGCTATAGCTTGGAAAAGTTGTTGGACCAGATTAATAAATGGATTCATCCGTCGATGCGTTACAAGATTCCTAAAGCTAGACGAACATAATTGCCTAAAATGTAACGGAGGCGCTCGAAGGTTCCCTCAGATTGGTTGGCAATCAATCGCAGAGTGTAAGGGCACAAGGGAGCTTGACTGCGAGACTGACAAGTCGAGCAGGTACGAAAGTAGGACCTAGTGATCCGGCGGTTCCGAGTGGAAGGGCCGTCGCTCAACGGATAAAAGGTACTCCGGGGATAACAGGCTGATCCCGCCCAAGAGTCCACATCGACGGCGGGGTTTGGCACCTCGATGTCGGCTCATCGCATCCTGGGGCTGAAGTAGGTCCCAAGGGTTCGTCTGTTCGCCGATTAAAGCGGTACGCGAGCTGGGTTTAGAACGTCGTGAGACAGTTCGGTCCCTATCTGCTGTAGGCGTAGGAAATTTGAGGGGAGTCGTCCCTAGTACGAGAGGACCGGGATGAACAGACCTCTAGTGTACCAGTTGTTCTGCCAAGGGCATTGCTGGGTAGCTATGTCTGGATTGGATAACCGCTGAAAGCATCTAAGTGGGAAGCCAACCCCAAGATGAGATTTCCCACTCTTATGAGTTAAGACCCCAGGTAGACTACCTGGTTGATAGGCCGCAGGTGGAAGAATAGAGATATTTGCAGCCGAGCGGTACTAATTGGTCGAGGACTTGATTGTCACGAGACCGACGCTGTGTAGTTTTGAGAGGTTCAATGGTAAGTTGAACTCTTTCAGAGCGTTCAAGGTTCATGGATCCATGGCTTTTTAGGTCCGGCGAAGAAGTAAACCGGGCCGAAAGCCAAGAACCACGAGCTTTGAAGCGCATTGCTCCGTTTGAGGCGTAATGCGCTTGTCCGATGCATCGGACAATGGTACAATTGATAAGTTATAAGATTTGTTTGCATTTTCGGTGGCCATAGCGAGGGGGAAATACCCGTTCCCATTCCGAACACGGAAGTTAAGTCCCTCAGCGCCGATGGTACTGCTCGGGTAACTGTGTGGGAGAGTAGGACGCTGCCGATTCTATAAGGTCTCCATGGAAAACCGTGGAGGCCTTTCCTTATCTTGCATCGATAGACAGTGTTATCACTATGTTATAATGTATTCGGTCTGAAGCCCTGCGTTGTCGGCCGCCATCAACTGTCTTCTATCCGCAGTGACAAAAAGCCCTGCTTGCCATTCCAACGCACAAGCAATATGTAGCGCATCCATTGCGCGCAAGACATTTCTCTCCAGTAGCTTGACTGAATGAGCAACAACTGCTGGAGTTAGCTGAAGCACAGTTGCATCGCGAACATCATTTAATAATTGCCTTTTTATCTTGCGGTAGTCGTTTGCTGTCAAAATCCCTTCTCGCAATCGCCGGTTAAGTCCGGAAACTATTTCAGGCACTAAGATAATACATAGACCCAACTGTGACGCACGTCCAAGAAGGCGATCGATGTTTTCGCTTCCATTCTCTAAGACATACCTTTTGGCGAGAGCTGAAGAATCAACCAGCAATCTCATCTTCAGCCTCGCGTTCTTCCAAAATAGCCGATGACAAGTCGCTTCCTTGCACTTGTAGGCGAAGACCTGGTTGTTTCCATGAGGGTGTCCGTTTGGCTCTGTCGGAAAACGGTATTATTTCCGCAACGGGTTTACCACGCCGCATGAGAATAAGCGTTTCCCCATGTTCAACCTCGGTTATAAAATCTGATGCCTTTTTGCGAAAATCTGTAAAAGTAATGGTTTTCATAGAATTGCCTCCTTAATAGTACATCCAAATGTACAGCTAAGAGGTCATCATGTCAAGACCTTAATAACCTTCCATCTGTATGGTTCTTGTTGGCACTGATGATATAGTCTGAACTTCATAGCGATATGAAGACCGAAAGGGAGAGTATAAGGACGCTGCCGATTCTATAAGGCCTCTGAGCCAACAGCTCAGAGGCCTTTCCTTATGTATCACTTATCTTTTCTACGCTGCTTGCAACCCCTTAAGATCCTGGATTACTTTGTCGACCTCAATGGCGGGCATGGTTCTTGTTCTAATTGTACCGCGGGAGCCGAGTTCGATGGCCATCTTTACCATAGTGTCGTTATCCGGGGCTTCGATGAAGTTGACGAAATCGAAATCGCCCATAACCATATATTGGGACATGATTTTCACACCGAACTTTTCTGAGACCTCGTCGTTCACCTGCTTGATCCTCTCGGGATTTTCTCGAAGTGTCTTCATTCCGTCATCTGTCAGGCTGGTGAGCATTACAAACATCGCCATACCGTTCTCCTCCTTTTTAATAAAAAAACCGGCTTTCGATAAAATTATACCCAATTACGGGAAGCCTTAAGGCGCACCGCCAATGATGAAACCAGGTACGTTATTATTTATGTTCCGGGCGCAACGAGAGAAGAGAAATCTATGTTTGACATCTATACCCCCCTAGGGTATATTACTAGTAAATATACCAATTGGCTAAGGGGTTGATAGATGTGAACGTAGAGGATTTTGCATACGTGGTGGAGACCGAGAAGAGTTTTGAAGAAGCATCCGTGTCGGTTTTGCGGGCCGTCGAGCAAAAGGGCTGGGCGGTATTTAACGTCATCGATATCGGCGAGAGGCTGTCATCTAAAGGGTTTGATCAGAAGCCGCTTAAGTTAATCGAGATGTGCAATGGCAAACACGCCAACACGTTCTTGAATAAGAGCAGGTATGTATCGTTGTTCATGCCGTGCCGCATCAATATTATGGAAGAAAACGGTAAGATCAAGATAGCGACGATGCGCGCATCCGTAATGTCGCAGTTCTTCCCGGAAGTTGTCGCCGAAGAAGCCATGGCCGTAGAGAAAGCCGTCATCGAGATCATCGATAACGCTAAATAAGGTACAAACCTTGCCGCTAGCCTTGTCGCCCGTTAAGGGCGGCAAGGGCCTCCTTGGCTATCTGCGAGATTGTTCTCTCTTGCAGCTCACCATTATCGTAAACGCGAATACGGCTATCGTCATCCAGTAGTCCTTTAAGCGTCTCCTTAACATCGATTACCAGCCCTTCTAGGACACGCACATCGGAGTCGCCAATTACGCCGAGCGCCCATGCCGCATGACCGCGCGTTGTGTTGCTGGGGTTTCTTAAAAGCCCGACGATGTAAAATATCTTATCTTTCAACAGGTCGGGACGCTCTTGACCGATTCGGCGCATCGACCACAACAGGCCCTTTCGAACCCTGCCATCCCAAATATATGAGAACATCCTGGGGATCGCTTTGCTGAATTCGTCGGGGCGTGCCGCAACGATAGCGCCGATTGCCTCTATCGACCCCCAGCCGTTGCCGCCGGACTTATCTTCTAATGAGACAAACAGGCGGGTTAACATGGTGTTTACCTTCTCCCGGCTCATAATATCCGGATATTTCGCGATTCGCCCAAACGCCTCGGCGGCCCGCCAGTGCAGCAGGTCATTCTCGCTGTAAAGCAGTGACCGCAGGTATTTAAGGACGCCCCTCTCGCGGGCGGCCAGTTCTACTACTCCGTCAAAATCTTTTTTCTCTAAAAGGCTTTTTATGTCATCCTTTAACGACAAGCGAATCGCTCCTTTTTTAGGATTAATACCCGGTACTGTATATCATGCATATTTAGTTCCTGCTATTACTTTAACTTACAGGTGCCCGGTAATCAATTATTACCTGCTAGATTTTACCTTTTAAGTTCCGCAAGAGATCGCGTTGCGAGTTTGCCTACGGTTGTGCTCTGCAACTCTCCTTCGTCGTAGATAAACAGAGGGCCTGCATCCTGCTGTAATGCTCTAAGCTTTTTTATGGTATTGGGATCACCCATGGCGCCGAGCGCCCAGGCCGCATGTCCGCGCGTGGTGGCGTCCGGATCGTCGAGCAACTTAATGATCGCAGGTACCGAATCTTGTACGAGATCGGGTCGTTTCTCGGCGATTTTCCTGGCGGACCAGAGAACGCCTCTGCGCAGGATGGGGTCTTCGATAAACGATAGGACAATGCGCCCGAAATCAGGGAGGGAGTTTGGCTGTTTTGCAACAACGGCTCCCAGCCCTTCGGGTGCGGGCCATGCGGTTGCTCCAGACTCCTCGGCCAACGACCAGACGAGCCGGCGCGGGATGTTTCTTTGACCATCTGCCCCGCTCGCGCACTGCCCTTGCCTGCTTGCTACCACGCCCAGAGCTTCGGCGGCCCGCCAGTGCAGTAGGTCGTCCGTGGAGTAAAGAAATGAGAGCAGGTATCGCACAACACGGCCTTCCTGTTCGGCAAGGTCGGCGATCTTCTCAAATTCTTTAGCGTCTAAAAGTAGCTTGACCTCGGTTTTAATACTCAACTACCCGCCTCTCACTTACCGGCTTGTCCTTGGCCTCCTGCCTGGTTGTCTCGTCTTGGGCCTCCTATTTGGACCATGGTTGCTGTGACGCTGCCGTCTGAATTATCTTTTCCGAACGCCATGACGCGTTCGCCCTTTTTAATATCGGTTTTCGTGCCAGATGCAAATTTGCTGATCGATGTACTTCCTGAAAGCATAACGATCTTTGAGCTTCCATCGGTCATCTTGACTGTAAAGCTATTGGCATCCTGGCTGATTACGTCACCGGACACCGGTCTGCCTTGGCCTTGTCCAAAGAACCGCCTGGCACTGTTTTGGCCCCCTTGACCCCCCTGACCTTGTCCGAAACCGGCAAACTGGCCGCCTGTTGATGACGCCTGGGATTTTTGATACGTCATGCCGCCGTAGAAGTCTCCCCCTCCGGCGAGCACAACAAGTGCCACCATGATTGCGATGAGAGTGCCTTGACTTTTCATACCCTAATACCTCCTTAAATAATGGCGCTTATCTAATATTCTTTTCGATTATTCGAAGCGCAATGCCTCAATCGGGGAAAGGCGTGCGGCTTTTCGGGCCGGGTATAAGCCGAACACGATGCCGATTGCCCCTGACACACCGATTGCAAGAATAACCGCTGACAATGAAAGAGTAAACGGTAATCCCATGAGACTGGAAATTATATACGAGAGCCCAACCCCGATAATCATGCCCAAGAAGCCGCCGACAACCGTCAGGATTACCGCCTCGGCAAGAAACTGCGAAACGACGTCGCGGTCGCGTGCGCCCAGAGATTTTCGAAGCCCGATCTCCCTCGTGCGCTCGATAACGGTAATCAGCATGACATTCATGATGCCGATACCGCCGACGAGAAGGGAGATGGTGGCAATACCCGAAAGTAACATCGTAAACGTGCCGGTCACCTGCGTGGCGGCTCCCAGGATATCCTCTTGCGAGAAGATGCTGAAGTCCGCCTGGTACGGATTTGTTATCTTGTGCCGTGCCAGCAGAAAATAGCCGACCTGGTCTCTCGCCTGGTTCATGACATCTGCGCTTTTAGCTTCAATCGAGATCGACCCTAGGTAATTAACCCCGAACACGAGTTTCTGGGCTGTGGTAAGCGGGATGATCGCTATGTCATCCTGATTCATAAAGCCGGTGCCGCCCTTGGAGGTTGTTACGCCGATTACTCTGAATGAGATGTTGCTTATCCGGATCGATTGGCCGATCGGACTTGCTCCAGAAGGAAAGAGGTTGCTTATCGCTGTCGGGCCTAACACCGCTACCCTTTGCATCCCATCCACATCCTGCTGGGAGAGAAAACGGCCGGAAGAAACAGTAACTTTACGCACATCGGCATACGCCGGTGTGGCCCCAAGGATTTGCGCATTCTCGTTGTTCCTACCGGCGATGATTTGCGCGCGCCTGGATAATTCCGGTGAGACCTTTGCGACCGTGGTTATCTGGGTTGAAGAGGCGATGGCTTTTGCATCGTCGTTGGTTAAGGTCGTGCCGCCGCCGGAGGCTCCGCGAATGCCGCCACTATTTTGTGCGCCGGGCGATACGGTGAGCATGTTAGAGCCGAGCGATTGTATTTGGGTCTGCACAGTTTGCTGACTTGCTTGCCCCAGGGAGACAAGCGCGATAACCGCACCGATGCCGATAACGATACCGAGCATTGCAAGCGCCGTGCGCATTTTATTTAGTTTAAGTGCCTCGAGCGCGGTAGTTAGCGTTTCAAAAAACTCCATTACTAGTGCTCCTTCTGCACAAATGCGCGTTTTGATGTGTGACTATCGGTATCTTTAACGATCCTGCCGTCCTGGATAAAAACGGTGCGTTTTGCATGCTCGGCGATATACGGTTCGTGTGTAATCATAACAATAGTGTGCCCTTGATCGTTTAAGTCTTGAAAGATGGCGATAATTTCTTCGCCTTGAGCCGTAGCCAGATTACCGGTCGGCTCGTCGGCAAGGATAATGGACGGGTTCATCGCCATGGCCCGTGCAATCGCAACACGCTGCTGCTGCCCGCCCGAGAGCTGGTTTGATGCATGATCGATCCGGTCGCCAAGGCCAACCCTGTCGAGCAACGCCGTAGCACGCTTGAGGCGTTCGGTCTTCGGAACGCGGGCGTACGCCATCGGTATCATTACATTTTTCAGCGCCGTTGTGCGCGGCAGCAGGTTGTATGCTTGAAAAACGAAACCGATATTCTTGTTTCGAATCGCGGCAAGCTCGTCCCTGGATAGTTGCCCGACATTCTTTCCATCGAGCACGTAGGTGCCCGACGTTGGCGTATCGAGCGCGCCAAGAATATGCATCAACGTTGATTTGCCGCTACCGGATGGACCCATAATCGCTACGAATTCGCCTTCTCGCACTTCAAAGGAGACATCGGCCAGAGCAACGGTTTCTACCGAATCGTTCGAGTAGACCTTAGAGAGGTGTGATACCTGTATGATAGGCCGCCCATAGTTCGTTGCGTTAGCGCCCGCCACCGAAGCCTCCTCCTGCTCGCATGGAGCCGCCGCCCAATGGCGATCCGCCACTAAACGGGGAAGAAGAACTGCCACCCGACGTTTGTGCGGCAGGTGTAGTGCTTCCGGTTATGACGTCTTGGCCTTCAGAGAGCCCGGAGAGCACTTCTAACTGCGAATCTGACGAAAGACCGGTCTCTACAACAATGGTCTGCGCCTGACCGCTCTTAAGTATCTGTACGGTTGATTGGCCGTTTTGCGACGTTTTCATCGCGCCCAATGGGATGAGAAGCACATTATCTTTGGTCGCCGCGATGATGCTTGCATTTACCGCCATGTTGGGGAGGATGCTCTCATCTAACATATCGAACATGATAGACACAGGGTAATTAGTTACACCAGAGCTTACCGTGCCGGCCCTATTGATACCGAGCACTTTGCCGGTAAACGTCTTTCCTGAAAATGCGTCGAGCGTTAATGTTGCTTTTTGGTCGACTTTCACCTTACTGATATCGATCTCGGATAAGTTCACCGTAGCCATCGGGTTGTTACTGATTGAAATGTGTGCAATTGTCTGGCTGCCTGAACTTGATCCCCCTGTGCTGCTACTGCTGGATTGTCCCTGGCTTGAGGCGCTGCTCCCCGACGAGGCGTTGGTACCGCTACTGCCACTCGAAGAGCTGCCGGAAATTGCCATACCCACCGTAACCATAAGGTCGCTGATTTTGCCGTCTGTCGGGGCGACTACGGTGCCCAACGTGTCTTGATAGGATTCTAATGCCGAGTTGAGATCGGCCTTCGCCTTAAGTAATGCACTACTGCTGCTCTTTATCTTTTGGCGTGCAAGAGGACCGCTTAATGACGCCTGCGCTATTGTGTCATCAGCGCTATTATATTTCTGCTGTGCCAGTGTGAGCGCTGTTTGCGCCGCCTCAAGGTTATAGAGCTTCTGTTGTTTGTCTGCATCGCTTACCGATGGATCCTGCGCCTCGTTCCACGCATTTTGTGCCGCGACCAAAGCGGCTTGCGCTTGCTGCAAATCTTTTTGAAGGGAGAGATTTGATTGCTGTTGGTTTGTCGAATTACTTAAATCCGCATCATCATATTTCTGCTGCGCGAGCGCAAGTGCGGTTTGGGTGGCTTGAAGAGCGTAAAACTTCTGGTTTAGCTCACTGCTTGATGTTGAAGTGGACTCCGCTGCAAGGTTATATGCATTCTGCGCTGCGGATAGTGCGGATTGGGCTTGCTGCAGGTCCCGCTGCAGCGTAAGTTTGTTCTCATTGTTTGCTGTCGAGTTACTGGAACCGTTATCGTTATATTTCTGCTGCGCCAGCGCGAGGGCGGTCTGGGCCGCTTCAAGGCTATAGAGCTTTTGCTGTTTGTCGGCTTCACTCGCGGACGAGTCCTGGGCTTTATTCCATGCGCTTTGCGCAGCCGTGAGCGCCGATTGGGCTTGCTGAATATTCTGAAGCGAAGCGAGTTTCGACTGGTCTGCATTGTTTACATCGGTGCCCGCAGAGCCCGCATCTTTCTTTGCCGCAAGCTGGTTTGCAACCGCAACATCTACCGCATTTCTCGCGCTTAGATAGGAGGACCACGCTTTTGCTTTTGCCAGGCGCCCATCCCGGTCGAGTTGGATCTTAAGGATTTTATCCCCGGCCTTAACCGTATCGCCGTCTTTTACATAGATAGTTTTTACTATACCGGTTGCCTGTGTGGTAATCGGCACGTCACTTGTGGCAATCTGACCGGAAGCGTTGATCGAGGATATAATCAGTCCTCGCTCAACCTTTGCGGTCTGGTATTGCGGTTGGTCGTTCTGGCCGCGCGCGACGACCGTCCAAACGATTACAATCAGCAAGACCAATAATCCAAAGGCGATAATCACTTTTTTCCTGGCACGCATAGTGTCCGTAATGCTCATGCTAGTCTCCTATAGGTAAGAATATGTGGCATCCAAAAGCTCGCAGGGTATCTCACATAAAGATAGTCCTTAACATAAGCCATTATTATAAACAAACCTGAGAAATAGCTTAGAAAAAGGAAGTCGTGAGTGTTCATCACCCTATTTTTCGGTTGGATTCGGTTGGAAGAATATGGTATCAATTAGCGCATGTTGGTAGTAACATAAAAGCCGGGAGGCGGAACACATGAGAGTAGAAGGTCTGTTTGAAGAATATAAGGAACTGGAGAAACAAGCGCATGAGCTACGACGCAAAATTCATTGCCGGGGAAATTGTGATCTGTGCGTCCGAGAGGCCGCTAAGACCAAACAGGAACTTATCGATATAACGTTGAAAATGGATGAGATTAGCGAGGAGCTCGGTAGAGAGCGTAAACTCACATATCATTGCTAAAGCACGATTGTAGTTTGTTATAGAACAAGAACACGAGGCCCAGAAAGTACCGCTTAATAAGAAGTGCTATTGAGCCGCGCC
>NZ_PFNG01000181.1:0-1305 GCF_002791875.1 Candidatus Aquicultor secundus
ACTCGTAATGAGCAGGTCAGCGGTTCGAATCCGCTCAGTGGCTCAGGTCAGAGGCCTAGAATCACCAAGAAAGGGATTCTAGGCCTTCTTCGTAAGTGCAAACTAAGTGCAACACGTCAATTTTCACCCCTCACTAAAGAGCGTTCCCCACCCTATTTCCCGAATTTTGCGAGTCCATAAAAAAACGGCAAACTTTATTGACGGTCCGTCGTCAGAAAGGGGGATGAAAAATAAAGTTGTTTAAAGATTTTATCCTGCCTAAACCGAGTCGCCGAGCTTGGACAGAAGATAAAAAAGCTGGAGCAAGAGATAAGCACCCATGAAAGTGGTAAAGTTTTTCCGCCAATGGATAATGGTAAAAGCGATTGCACAGAGAGGCAAAGTAATAGATAATACCACCATAGTACTCGTATTTGCATTACGCTTAGTGCTTTGGCTATTATCAGGTAGGCGGTCGAATAAAACTTAGTCTCTCACCCACCAATAATCAGCCGTGGCTGCCACTTGAGATAACTCTGTTGAGAAAGAAGCGGGGTAACATGTCTGATTTTAACGCATTATTCCTTACTAGCATGAGGATTCTACCGACAGCTCTGCTGTTTTTTGTGGCAGCTGAGGTATTGAGTTCAGCTCTTAGCAGACTGAATTACCATTGTGATGTTTACCGCAGACTTGGTTCTTCTGTAATCTTTTGGGTGCTGGCGACTTTTTTCCAACTGTTTTTCGGTATAGGAAACATATTTACCATATCAGCACTTATATTTTTAGCTGCTAGCGCAGTAACTTGGTTGGTCTCAATTGTCTACTGGTTGGTCTCAATTGTCTACTGGAAAGTTTCGAAAGCTAGAAGACAAAAAGTTTCAGATGAGTCAGAACGGCTGCAAGATTAAACTCGGACCCCAGAAACTAACATAGAAAATAGTTCTGTGCAGCGAATAACAGGTGCAAATATGAAACGAGTCTGGATAATTCCCGTTATCGTCTGTCTTATGGACTCCAAAAATTCCAAAACTCGTTCTTAAGCTGACCGTCTTAAGCGCTTACTATCTCGCTGGTTTGTCTGCATAATGTTCTAGAAGTTCCTTATCAGTTGGCTTGCGCATTTTCTCTTCTCCTTTCAAAAACCCTTAGCTAGCCTATGAGTTATTTTCATTACTGGCTGGCTTTGGCCGTTTGCCTAACCTATACGGCCATAAAGCACAATCGGTACTAGGGCATAGTGTTACTTCCTTACGCTGACCCACGCAACAATCCAAACATTTAGCCCGGATCGACTTAATCGGTGTTCTTGCTGCCATCGTTACC
>NZ_PFNG01000155.1:0-1315 GCF_002791875.1 Candidatus Aquicultor secundus
TAGGAGTTTTGCGTGATATTGCTGGACTAGGAGCGCTCGCATAAAGAAGCAACGAGATGCGCCTACTAAACGTTGACAGTAACCGGCTGTTACCATAATTTGCTAATTATACTCCCAGTAAGGTATAATAGCCCCAGCTATACAAGCGACGGTCAGTATACATATTTGTTCATAAGGGAAGCTATGACAGCATACCAGAGATGGTCACGTAGGTATGCAAGAGCTAATTGTGAAACCGGCCCTTTATTGCAAGAGGCACGGTTTTTTTATTTCGATTCTTTTGGGTTAAGGCTCAATACCTTGCCAACTAGAGTAAAGACTACTAATGTTGCAAGTAGCCAAAATAGATAAACCGCCAACCCTTATGAGGAGGATAAAGAGTGAGGAAAAAGCTGTTCTCGATCGCAATCATCATGTGCATGTTTCTCGGCACAACCCAGGCAGTCAGCGCCGCATCGGCAGGAGGTGTAAGCGAGAACCCTGGCAAAAGAGCTTCCAGCACATCATTCAAGGACCTAAAATCATCACACTGGGCCTACAGCTTTATTAATAATCTTACCGAGAAAGGTATAATTTCAGGATTCCCGGATAGTACATTCAAGCCAGAGGGCACTATGACAAGAGCGGCATTCGCAAAAATAGTCGTCCTCGCTTTTAACATCCCAGTGTCCACTGCAACGATCAGCTCATTTAAAGACATCCCCGGCGATTATTGGGCTCTCAAATATATTGAGGCGGCAAAATCAGCCGGCATCATCGACGGTTTTTCGGATGGAACCTTTAAGCCTGAAAATATGGTTAGCAGAGCGCAAATTGCAAAAATGGTAATAGTCGGCGGCAAGTTCAAAATCAACAAGACAGGCACACCGTTCAGCGATATGATTAGCCACTGGGCATATAATTATATAATGACCGCCAAGAATCTCGGTATTATTGGCGGTTATGCAAACGGCAAGTTTGCACCGGCGAAAGGCGCAACAAGGGCCGAGGCAGCGAAGATCATGGCAACCTCGCTAATAGCGGTACTAGGCGAACAAACCCCGAACCCCGATTTACCGAAGATCACCATAACCTCACCTACGGATAAAGATGAGTTCAGAACAAGCAATGATTCCATTCAGCTCTCCGGCACTGCAAGCGACGATAAAGAGGTAGTTAGGGTAACCTGGTCGAACAGCCGCGGCGGAGAAGGAACCGCGCAAGGCACGACAAATTGGATGGTTCCGGGCATCACCCTCAAAGAAGGCGCAAACTTAATTACTGCGACAGTCAAAGACAACGGCGGCAATACCGCTACCGATACGGTTAAAATAAC
>NZ_PFNG01000261.1:0-1103 GCF_002791875.1 Candidatus Aquicultor secundus
GCTACCATCCACCTGCGCCAATCAGGCAAGCCTGTATTTCGTAGCGCCAAAGCAAGCGCTAATCCCAAAAAACCATAGAGCACCATATGCGCCCCCTTGCGTATAAAAAAATGAATGAAATCCACTGGATCAGTGCGGTTGTCCGCCGGTTTATTGTCACCGCCATAGTTAAACTTTACTTCAGGAAGATGCCGCACTACATCTACGGCTGTTTTATGTTCTCGGATTCCCGGTCGTAGATCTTGCTCGTGGAAGGTTTGATTTGAGAAGTAAAAAATAGCTACCAGGCACGCGAGAACAAGAAGCCAACTCCATGTATCGTGAATACGCATAATCTTTTACCTTCGCCCAGTGCTTGATTAATTACCGTGACGCCTTCGCTACTACCTTCTCGACGGCCAGGCAAGTGTCCTCCATATCGGCATCGGTCAGCGTTGGATGAACCAGAAACATGAGGCTTGTCTCGCCCAATTCTTTCGCTATTTTTAGACGCTTTGCCGGGCGCAACCCATCACCATCAAAGGCCTTCTCAAGATATATCTCACTGCAGCTTCCTGTCGAGCAAGGGATGCCCTCGGTGGTAATCGCAAGCATAATCCTATCACGATCCCACCCTTTTTTTAAGGCCTCAGGGCGAATAAACGTGTAGTATTTGTAGTAGGAGTGGTAATAACCCTCGTGAGGTGTGGTTATCCTAAGTGCCGGTAGCCGGGATAAGCGCGAATTTAGTATATCGGCATGCCTGCGACGAGCCTCAACCCAATCCGGTAATTTCTTGAGTGCTACCCGCCCAATTGCCGATTGCATCTCGGTCATGCGCCAGTTCGTCCCAAAGGATTCATGAAGCCAACGGAAACCTTGAGGATGTTCGCGGTTGTATACTGCGTCGTAACTTTTGCCGTGGTCCTTGTAGCTCCAGGCTTTCTGCCATAGTTCCTTATTATTGGTGGTAAGCATTCCGCCTTCTCCACCGGTAGTGATAATCTTATCCTGACAGAACGAGAAGGCGGCTACATCACCCATCGAGCCGACAGGCCGCCCTTTATAGACTGCTCCGTGCGCTTGGGCGCAGTCCTCGATAACTTTGAGACCATGCTTTTTGG
>NZ_PFNG01000261.1:1115-1257 GCF_002791875.1 Candidatus Aquicultor secundus
TTGGGTCCATATCGCACGGCCAACCGGCCAAATGCACGGCGATTATCGCCTTCGTTTTCGGGGTTATAGCAGCCTTGATGGTTTCTACAGTAATATTCTGGCTTACAGAATCGATATCCGCCATAATCGGTGTCGCGCCCCT
>NZ_PFNG01000204.1:0-6211 GCF_002791875.1 Candidatus Aquicultor secundus
TCCGCTCAGAATGACACAATAATTATGGTGTTCTGGCACTAGGCGTAGATAAACTATTCTAAGAAGAAGGTTTTATTCTGGCTCCTGTCTTCTGACTCCTTAAGAAGTGGTTTGATATGAAATTAGTCGATTCGACATTAGATAAAAACATAAAGCCCGAAGATGTGCGGCCAAGGTTGATCGTGCTTACGTTTATCGCGATAGGTATCTTTGTCGTCTTGTTGAGCAGGCTCTGGTTCTTGCAGGTCATGGGCGGGCAGAAATATATGGAGCTTGCCGAGGGTAACTACATCCGGGTCATCCCGATCGAGGCACCGCGCGGGCTTATCTACGATCGCAACGGCAAGGTGCTCGTTAACAACCGCCCGAGTATCGGGGTCTCGCTGTCGCCGCCGGTTGCGGACAAACATCCCCAGATCATAGGCAAGCTCGCAAAAATCCTGAAGATGTCGGTTGGTGATATCAAGGAGAGACTCGCGGAGAAACGGTCCGACCCGTTGAAACCGAGAGTTATCATGCGCGATGTAGACGACAAGACGCTCGCCTATATCGAGGAGCACCAGATGGAGCTTCCCGGGGTGGATGTCATCACCGAGTCCATCCGCGGCTACCCGTTCGGCAATCTCGGGGCGCACGTGTTTGGGTATATGGGTGAGATTTCCGATGCCCAGGTCTCGAAACTTAAGAGCATCGGCGACTTTTCTCCGGGCGATATTATCGGACAATCCGGTGTCGAGAGCACCTTTGAGGGCCTCCTGAGGGGACAGAAGGGGAGCCAGCAGGTCGAGGTGAATGCCTCGGGCAGGCCGCTTAGCGTGATAAAAAGCCAGGATCCGATTCCGGGGCATAACCTTATGCTCACCGTCGATCTCAACATTCAAAAAGTAACCGAGCAGGCGTTAAAGGACGCGATCGACCGGGCGCACAGGACCGGTAAAGCCGATCGGGGCGCGCGGGCGGATGCCGGAGCGGCGGTCGTGATGGACCCACGAAACGGCGAAATCATAGCGATGTCCAGCTATCCGACATATAATCCGGAGCTTTTCATCGGCGGCATCTCCAAAAAGAATTGGGCGGAGCTTATCGATAAGAAAAACAACTATCCGCTTAACAACAGGGCATTGATGTCATACCCACCCGGCTCCGCCTTTAAGCCGGTCACCCTAATGGGTGCGCTTGCCGACGGGTTAACGTCGCCTAGCGAGACATTTGTTTGCAGCGGTAAGTGGACCGGGTTAGGGAAGGACTGGGCCAGGTGGTGCTGGGATCACTCCGGCCACGGCACACTGGGCCTTACCGCCGGAGTCGCCCAGTCCTGCGATACCGTGTTTTATATCCTGGGCAACAAATTCTACAAACAGGGCGAGGAGCGTTTGCAATACTGGTCTAAAGTCCTGGGCTTTGGCTCTCTGACCGGGATTGATATGCCTATGGAGAAGAGAGGCCGAGTACCGAACAAAGAATGGAAGCGCAATTTTAATAAAAACAACCCCGCGTATCAGCGCTGGTATCCTGGAGATACCGTAAGCCTTGCGATAGGCCAGGGCGACCTGTTGACATCGCCGCTTCAGGTCGCTTCGCTCTACTCGATTATTGCCAATGGCGGAATGTTTTATCGCCCCCATGTGGGCAAGGCGATGATATCATGGAATGAAAACGTAAAGACCGAGTTCAAGCTCAAACCGGAGGACAAGCGTAAAGTCCCGATCCGAAAGGATATTATCACGTTCACTCAGCAGGCCCTTGAGCAGGTAATAAGCCAGGGTACGGCGAAGGGCGCCTTCTCGGGATTTCCGGCACGCGTTGCCGGTAAAACCGGAACCGCCCAAGTAAGCGGCAAGCAGGACTTTGCCTGGTTTGCCTGTTATGCGCCCGCGGACGAGCCCAAGTACGTGGTCGTAGTAATGGTAGAACAAGGCGGGCACGGCGGCTCGATCGCGGCCCCGGCGGCACGCAAGATACTTGCGACGGCCCTTGGGATCGCAGACAGAGGACCGGGCACCGTCACCGATACTTCGAGGTAATCAGCATGGATTTATTAAGTATTAATCGCAGAGTAGATCTAACAATGGTCGTCACCGTACTGCTTCTTTGCATCTACGGGATGGTCGCGGTATTCAGCGCGACCCAGGCAAGTGCGCAGAGCGGAGGCGACCCATACTTCTTGCTGAAGAAGCAGGTTCTCAGCATCGTTATCGGGCTTATCGGCCTTCTTATTGCAAGCTTTTCCAATTACAACAGTTTTAAGAGGTATATGATTCCACTCTACCTGCTCAACATTGCAATTCTCATTATCGTGCCGTTCATCGGGCACACCGTTAACGGCGCCAAGAGCTGGGTAAACATCGGGTCTTTTCAGCTCCAACCGTCGGAGTTCTCAAAGCTTCTGCTCATCATCACTCTGGCGAGCTTTTTTGCCTTGCGCAGGACACAGTTGGAAGGCATCCGGGATTTAGCCGCCTCACTGTTTCATATTGGCGTGCCGCTACTTCTGGTACTGGCCCAGCCCGACCTCGGAACGGCTATGTGCTACGTGGCGATTCTACTCGGGATGATGCTCGTAGCCGGCTTTCCGGCACGCCACTTTGCAATTATTATCCTTGCGGGTATCATCGTGGGTTTTGCCGCCATCCAGTTCCATCTGGTAAAACCGTATCAGGTCGATAGGCTCACCGTTTTCGTTAACCCGGATAACGACCCCCGTGGTGCCGGATACAACCTTTTGCAATCAAAAATAGCGGTAGGCTCAGGGCAATTCTCCGGGAAGGGACTATTTTCCGGCACGCAGACCAGGCTGCAGTTCTTACCTGAGCGCCACACCGATTTTATATTCTCGGTCATTGGCGAGGAAAGGGGCTTCATCGGCACGTCGGTCCTGCTGTTCTTGTTCTTTATTTTGATAATGCGCGGCCTGCGAACCGCCGCATTCTCGAAGAATCTCTTTGGGACATTGCTTGCGGCCGGGATCGTCTCGCTTTGGATATTCCAAATTATGGTAAACATCGGTATGACTATCGGTCTTATGCCGATTACCGGTATCCCACTACCATTCATCAGCTACGGAAACAGCTCACTTATCGTACATCTCGTAAGCGTTGGAATACTTCTTAATATTTACCTGAAAAGTTATATATAATAGAGAGCAGAGGAATTTCGAATTGCGAATGTCGAATTACGAATTGGTGTAGGTCTAGAGTGGGCCGCAAGGAAGACTATTGCTAGGTGTCATTCTGAGCGATAGCGAAGAATCTCGGGTGCAGTACGCATGGTTGCAACTTATTAGCGTCTAGGTGTAGCTAAGCTACTGTAAGAAGAAGGTTTTATTCTGAATTCTGGCTCCTGGCTTCTGCCTTTTGGGGTGTCGATTAGCCGGGGCAAGCCGATAGTTTATTTGTATGCCTTAAAATAAGGAGAAAACGGAAAAGCTATGTCATATATCGATCATTTTAGGAAAGTCAAAAACATCAATAAGGTTCTCAAAACGGTTCGTGGGGAAGTCGAGCAAGAGGTTAAGATCGCGGTTTTAGCTGAACCTGAAGTCGAGGCTGAGATATTATCAATACTGCAGATCAATGAGGGGAATAAGGTTGTTTTCGGACTCAGTGAAGTACGGGATGAGGCTTCGAGAAAGGCTAAATTAAAGGCAGCCGATCTGGCGCTTGTCGTTATATCGACGGGCAAGCTTAAAGACGAATTGGATAAGATTGCCAAGCAGGCGTTAATGGCGAAGAAGAAACTCGTCATCATAACCGGCCGTGAGATTAATGAATGGTTAGTAGATAACCTGGCGTATGTTTTCCGGGTCAGCGGGGAGGACGTTGCGTTTGTTCCGCTCTCGGATGTTCGGAAAATCAAGACCACTCTGATACCGCGAATCGTAAGCAAGATCGGTGATAAAGAAGTCGCTCTTGGCGCGGCGGTTCCGATATTTAAAGATGAGGTGGTATCGCGTATTATCGCCAAGACGGCGCAGCAAAACGCGCTCATCGGCGTAGCGGTCTTTATCCCCGGTGCCGACATGCCTCTTTTAACCATGAACCAGATTAAGATGATACTCAGGCTGTCCGCGGTGTATAATCAAGAACTCAGCGTGAAGCGGCTTTATGAAGTGCTGGCCGTGGTCGGCGGCGGTTTCGCGTTTAGAGAGGCCGCGCGGCAGATTGTGGGCACCATGCCGGTAGTCGGCTGGGCGCTAAAAGGCGGTGTCGCCTACGGCGGAACGATAGCGATGGGGCAGCTTGCGAAACGATATTTTGAGTCCTGGAAAGGGAACATAGAAAACGGTGAAGAAACAGACGGTGAAACATCAAACGGCAAGCGAGCCGAAACGCAGAAATCTCTGGGCGCGCATAGAGCAGGTACTTCAACAGGTGGAGAAGCCGAGCCGGTACATAAATCATGAGCTTAACTCGGTTCACAAGGAGATTTCCGAGGACCTTCTGCGATTTGGATTAGCATATCCCGACACATATGAAGTCGGCCTACCCAACATGGGCCTTCAGATACTCTACGAGATTCTCAACCGGCGCGAGGATGTCTTTGCCGAGCGCATCTACGCGCCCTGGGTCGACATGGATACCGTGATGCGGGAATCCGGCATTCCGCTGTTTACCGTAGAAACACACAGCGCGGTTTCCGATCTGGACGTCTTCGGCTTTACGCTCCAGCATGAACTCATCTATACCAACGTTATCAATATGCTCGATCTTGCGGGCCTGCCGGTTTTCGCAAAAGACCGGGACTTGTCGTATCCCATTGTAATCGCCGGGGGACCCGGTACGGTCAACCCCGAACCGATGGCGGCGTTTTTTGACGCCTTTGTTGTCGGTGAAGCCGAGGAGCTAATCCACGAGCTGGTCGATATCCTTGGAGGGTGGAAGAAAAGCGGGGGCACTGATAAAATCGTCCTCCTCGAAAAGCTCTCACAAGTACCGGGCATCTATATCCCCGCGTTTTACGAGGTGGCCTACGAGAATAGCGGCCTGGTGAAAGGCCTTATAACCTCACACGGCGCCCCGGCGGCCGTGACCCGGCGCATAGTAAAAGACTTCAGCAAAATAGCGGTTCCGGCGCGACCGATCGTCCCGTTTGTGGACGCAGTGCACGACCGCTGCTCGGTCGAGGTCATGCGCGGCTGCACCAGGGGGTGTCGTTTCTGCCAGGCGGGTATCATCTACCGCCCGGTTCGAGAGCGAACAAAAGACCAGGTGGTAGAGGGCATTGCCACCATACTTGAAAACACGGGGCACGAAGAAGTATCCCTGTCGTCGCTCAGCAGCACCGATTACACGTCGATCGCGCCCGTGCTGAAAGAGCTTTCAGATCGCTATACCGAGCAGGGAATATCGATATCGTTGCCATCGCTTCGGGTGGATGCGTTCTCCGTGCAGTTGGTAAAGGAAATTGCGAAAGTCAAGAAAACCGGCCTAACCTTTGCCCCGGAAGCGGGCACGCAGCGCTTGCGCGATGTCATCAACAAGAACGTCACCGAGCAAGATATCCTCAACACCGCAAAAATAGCATTTCAAGAAGGGTGGCAGAGGATAAAGCTCTACTTTATGATCGGGCTTCCGACCGAGACGCAGGACGACTTGCAAGGCATCGTCGATCTCGCTAAAAAGGTCGTGGACGTCGGGCTGCAAACGCTCGACGCATCGGCGAAATCCCGCCTGATGGTGGCGGTTAGCGTATCGGCGTTCGCACCAAAACCCGACACCCCGTTTCAATGGGTGTGCCAGGACACGCTTGAGCAGTTCGAGGCAAAGCAAAAGTTTCTGGGCGACAGGATTAGGGGAAGGCATCTCACGCTTAAGTGGCACAACGCCAAGTCCAGCGTAATCGAGGGCGCGATAGCCCGTGGCGACAGGCGTCTCTCGGATGTGATATACCGGGCCTGGCGGTCGGGCTGTAAATTCGATGCATGGACCGGGGAGTTTAATTACGACAACTGGCTGAAAGCTTTTGAAGACGCGGGGCTTGACCCAAACTTCTACGCGGCCAGGCAACGAGACCTTGACGAGGTCATGCCGTGGCGCCATATTGATACCGGCGCAACGCAGGAGTTCTTCAAAGCAGAATACGAAAACGCCCTCACCGGCGAGCTAACCGAAGACTGCCGCACCGGCGCATGCTCCGGCTGCGGAGTGTGCCCGAATTTGGATGCTGAGAATTTGTTGTTTGGCAAGTAGCTGAATGACCAGGATTGCTAGCT
>NZ_PFNG01000204.1:6217-6443 GCF_002791875.1 Candidatus Aquicultor secundus
CAAACAGTGAACGGCGATTAGATGTCATTCTGAACGAAGCGAATAACGATTAGATGTCATTCTTATAGCAAATAGCAAACAGCGATTAGATGTCATTCTTATAGCAAATAGTGAACAGCGATTAGTTGTCATTCTGAAGGAGCGAATAGCGATTAGCAAACGGCGATTAGATGTCATTCTGAAGGAGCGAAGCGACTGAAGAATCTTGGGTGCGGAAACCTTTTTC
>NZ_PFNG01000149.1:0-2099 GCF_002791875.1 Candidatus Aquicultor secundus
TTTGCAGCGGTAACTGTAACACCATCCCCGATTGGGGCATGGAGCAGGATTTTCTGTCCTACGACATCCTGCGAGCCCTGGGCGGCGGCGGTGTCGGCAACGCTTGCCCCCGCCACCGAAAGATTCTCGGAGGCGTATGTGACCTGCTGCAGGTTCGACTGTGTCGGCGCGATTAAGCTTATGGTATCGGGCGCGGCCACCGTGGCCGAGTTCACATCGGCGCCGAGGGTCGCCCCGGCGGTCGCCGTGGATGAGACTGAGTACGTGACGAGAAGTTTGTTTGTCTGGCCTTGGAAAACAGCGATAGTTGAAGTAAACGTTATCACTCCACCAGAGAAGCTTCCCACCCCAAGGGAGGTGTCCGTTGCATCAAGGCTTCCGTTTTGGTTGTTGTCTAACCAGAGTTTGACCTGAGAAACATCCGAATCGGCACCTGTACCGGTTCTTTGGATGGTGATGCTGTTTAAGGTTGCCGCGTCGTAATTCGGATTATCGAAGGAGAGATCAATCCGTTCGATAAGGTTGTCCTGCGCTGAACGGGAGATAGTTCCCGTTGTCGGCGATGATGTCCGCAGCGCAATAGTATCGGCAAAATCACTTATGCCGACGGTTGCTCCGGTCATTATACCGAAATTAGCCACACTATCCGGGCTAGCGACTTGTATCCCGTTTGAAGTAAAATCTACATTTGTTTGGACCGTTGCCCCGGGTGTTGCCGAATAGGATAGGTCAACCCCGACGAGTACCGTCTCCGTTGAGTTTGCGGCGATAGTCAGGTTAAGCCCACTGAAGCTCGCCACCCCGGCCGCGGTAGTCGTTGCGGCAAGCTCCTCACCGGAGTCGATAATGTCATTGTGATTTGCGTCATGGGCAAGCTTGACCAGAGACACGTTCGAGTCTGGAGTCGTCGCGACCCCAATGTTCGCTCCACTTAGTATGATATTATCTCCCGCCGGGGCGTACAGTAAGAGTTTTTGTGTTACCGCATCATGTGTGCCCTGCGCCGTTGTGGTGTCAGGCATATTCGCCCCCGAAACTGAAAGTTCTTCGGCGGCAAGCCCCACCTGCTGCAGGGCAGAGGGGGTGGCCGCGCTTATGTCGACCGAGTCGGGAAGAAAAGCCGCAGCCCCCGTGACGCTTGAAGCGAGCGTATCGCCCACACCGGCGGTCGCAGAGATCGAGTAGCTGACAAAGAGGCGCTTTGCGCTCGAAATGGTAACCGGCACATTAAGCGCGGTGAAGGTGATCGAGCCCGCACTAAAGGTGCCCGCCCCAAGAAGGGTGTCATCCGTCCCGAAGGTGCCGCTGCCGGTATCGAGCCAGAGTTTGACCTCTGCCACATCGGTGTCCGGGGCGCTGCCCACTTTGCTAATCGTTATGGTGTCAACCGCGGCCGCGTCATAGCCGGCCCCGAGTGTTAGATCGATCTGCTGCACCGGCGCATCGGCCTGGGCCCGGGCGACACTGCCCGTGCCAAGAGAAGCGGTTTGAAGTGTTACCACATCGGGGAAGTCAGCGATCGTCATCAAAGCGCCGGCGGCGCTAAAGCTTGCGACCGTATCCGGGAGGGCAACCCCGATATCATTGCTACCGAGGCTTGTTTGAACGCTGTGCCCCACCACCGCCGAAGTCGAGAGCCCCACTTTTACGAGCACCGTCTCGGTGGTGTCCGAGGCGATTGATAGAGTAAATCCCGTAAAGCTCGCCACCCCGGCCGCGGTCGTCGTTGAGCCGAGCTCCTCACCGGTATCGATTACCCCGTTGCCGTCTATATCACGGCCGAGGGTGACAACCGAGACGTTTGAGGCCTCAGCGCTTGAAACGGTCACCGTGGCCGCATTTACCGTGATGCCGTCGCCGGGGGGTGCGTGAAGCAAAAGCTTTTGCACGACCGAGCCCTGCCCCTGCGCCGTTGTGGTGTCAGGCATATTCGCCCCCGAAACTGAAAGTTCTTCGGCGGCAGAATCAATGGTAGCCAGCGTACCGATAAGGTTAGAAAAAGCATTAACCGTGCTTGCGACATCGACCTTGATATCGCTAAGTGACGGGTCAACATTATATTGGATAGTACTCTGGACCGTGTTGCCAAGTGTCGCAGA
>NZ_PFNG01000149.1:2115-8152 GCF_002791875.1 Candidatus Aquicultor secundus
GCCGGCAGTGGTGGTTGATGCAAGCACCGGCTCACCGATATCGATAACACCGTTACCGTTGGTGTCTGATATAAGTTTAACTAAACTGATATCAGAATCGAGTGCTGTGCCGTTTTGGCGAACCGTGATGTCGGTAACGGTCACGGTATCGGGTGGGGAAGCATAAAGCCTTAAAATGTCGGCAACGTGGGTTTGGCCACGAACGGCTATACTGTTGCCGGTTGAAGAGTCGGAGACCGTGAGGGTTCCCGCAAAAGCGCTTGCTGTGTCTACAAAAAATACCAAAAGCAAGGCAACCGCAAAAAACAGGGTCAGCCTTGCTAGCTTATCGTATGATAATTCGCGTAAGAGCCTTTTAAAATGGAACATATCACCCAATTATGAAATGGGTGCAAAAGAAGCTTCATAGCCTGTGTATCACCTCTACTACAACATGAACTGCTACTTGTAAACCACTATTACTGCTATTACTAAAACATGTTAAATCTGAAAAACTAGGTCTTGCTTCTTGCACACAAACTTATTTTCTTGAAACCGGATAATCCCAACCAAGTCTACTACTGCTTACTACTTAAGGCCTGCTATAGCCTCCTTATTATTCTTGTCTAACTTTAAGGCCTGCTCGAACTCACCCCTGGCATTACCGCTCTGGCCCATCTGTTTAAAAACTAGCCCTTTGAAGCTATGTATGCGCGCCAAGTAAAGGGTATCGGAGGAGCCTATGATTTTCGCCAGCCCATCATATGTAGCAAGGGCTTTTGCAAACTCCTTTTTCTGCGCGTAAGCATCGGCCAATGCGACGTAGTCAGCGGTGAAGTTAGGATTCGTTTTTGCCGCTGTTTCAAATTCGGTGATAGCTTTGTCAAGCTGCTTTTTTTGCACCAAAATTCTGCCCACACTATAGTGAGCATCGGCGGACCCTTTATTCACCTTAAGTATTTCACCGTACTGCTTATATGCGTCGTCAAGCTGCCCTTTTCGCTCGTAGGCATACCCAAGTTGAAACTGCACTTGCATGTCTTTCGGATCGCCTTCCGCAGCTTTTTTAAGCTCCGGTATCGCTTGGTCAAGCTTGCCTTGTTGATATAACTGCGTACCGTTCTTTTTTGCCTTTGCTATGTCGGCTGGGGAAAGCTTTGCCTCGTTTTTGCCTTTGCTGCCGCAACCTCCAAGAAATCCGGTTAGTCCAATAATCGCAACCAGCACGACCGCAGCTGCGATTACCAGTGTTTTAGTACTAAGGATACTAGATTTGCCCCTATGACCCATTTATAAAAACCTCCTGCAGTTAATTAAAAGCCAGGCTGAAACAATTCCTTAAGCCGGCTCTCTAACACGCATTCTTAATGTGGCTGGGTGATCTTTGAAGGTCGAGATTGATATGGCGGGCAGTTATTGCATGCAGTTAAAAATCACCACCAAAATTGCTTATTCTTGCGGTAGTTACCACAATAATATTATCGCAAAAATCGAATTCATTAGCAAGCGCATAGATTATGGTAAACACAGGTTAAGCTGGCTATTTATATGCTAGCCGTACGTGCGGTTGTCCCTGCTACTGAAGGGAAGCGGTATTGTGGCACGTTTCGCATACCTTGTCGAGCTGATTCGGTATTGTGCCTGCCATTAACATGTCTGGAGCAGTTAATGTGCCGGTTGTCGGCGTGTTTTCCGAGGAATGCGGGAAACCGCCGCCGATACCTGTCGCCTTGTGACATTGTTCGCAGGTCGGACCTTCATTTGATGTGTCGTCCGGTGTAACTACTGCGTATCCTGTGACAGAATCGGTACTGTAGCCCCCACCGGAGCAATCATGACCGTAGACCGTCGTAGTCGTAGTGCCGAGCATGACGTTTTTCACGGTTTGCGTATCGTCGTGGCGCCCGAAATCAGCATTGTGGCAGGTTGAGCACCAGTCAGACATAGTTTCCGAGGATTCGCCGGTCGTGACGGTATAGAAGAGGTACGTCTTACCGGGATTCGGATCTGATTTTAGCAAGAAGGTTGATGTTTCCCCAGTAAGCTTAACCGTTTGGTTATCATGCACCGAATGGCACTCGAGACAGCCCCATCTCGAGGTCTGTACCTGATATGAGGGGATAGTGTCGTCCGGGGCCGTAATTGTGGTCGAGGCCGTCTGTGTGGTATCCAGGCCGTGGCCTTCTGCATTCATAATAACATCGGTTCCAACGCCCGGTCCGCCGTAGTTATGGCAGAAATCGCAGGTATCGGCCCTTTTATCGGCCCTGGTCAGCATGTAGCTGCCGGTTGCAATATGCACCGCGTGGCATTCCTTACATTTATTTGTTGTTGTCGTGTACCCACCGTGCGGCGTATTCGTGCTTGAGTCGTATATCTGCGGCCAATTATAGCCCGCCACTGTTGTGGTCGGCTCAATCGCCAGGGCTGTAGATGCTGTTGCTATGATAAAGGAGAAGACTGCTGCTACGAGGAGTACGCTTTTAATCACCAAACGCATAGAAACCCACTTGCTAAAACCTGTGTAATGCCTAAACACCGAAAAAGCGAACTAACGAATTTATACTAACATAAAGCTTGCTTGCATACAAGCCCATTCGAATAGATTGTAATTCGAGTAGATTTTTACGTAAGGCAATACGGCATAAATATACCTTAATACTGGGTCCAAGTACCGGGTTGCTACTCAACCGTTATCTTAACGACCTGCACTCTATCGTTGAATTTATCAGCGATGGCAAACACGCCGTCCTGATCGTAAGCAATGCCGGATGGTAGGTTCAGTTCGCCTTCTCTCGAGCCCTGTTTGCCAAGCGTCGCGATCTGGGCGCCTTTCGTATTGAGCACTTTTATCGTGTTATCGAAGGCGTCTATCAGGTAAAGAAGGTTTTTGTCATCCATGACGATACCGCAGGGCAGGCCGAATGTTCTGTCCGCCGCTTTAATATCCTGGGCCGGCTTACCTTTAACCCACAAGAGGTCGCCATCACGTGAAAACGCTTCGAGCCGTAAGTTTAACGTATCTGATATGAATACGCTGCCATCTTTACCGACTGTCAGGCCCGAGGGCGAATCCATATCACCCTCAGCACGCCCCTGATGGCCCCACTTTGCTAATACGTGTCCCTTGAGATCGTAGACTATGACGTGGCCGTAGGTCGAAAGATAGAGTTTTCCGTTTGCAACATACGGCTTAAACGGCACCATAACTTTAAACTCGCTTAAGTAGTGACCGCCTCTATCGTATATTACGACCTTGCTTAACGCCTTGTCGGCAACATAGAGCTTACCGTCTTTGGAGGTGGTAATGCCGACCGGCTCCATAAGTTCGCCCGGCCCGGCGCCTTTGCGGCCGATCTTGCGTAAGAACTGTCCGCCCGAGCGAAACTTAAGTACTCTTGCGCGCCCGGTATCGGCGATATAGATGTTGCCCTCATCATCAAAGCACACATCGGTCGGCCGATAGAGAAGCTCATCGTCTTTTGTGCCGTAACCGTAAATACTATAGAGGTGCGTCATGTATTTGCTTTGCACCGCGGGCATACCCGGCGGACGTGAGATGAGGTAATACAGGTAAAGCAGGATTAGCGTCATCACCATAAGTATTGCCAGCAATGTGATTAGAAAACTTCTTAAACTGATTCTCTGCATATCTCTTAAACCTACACTTATATCAAGGCTTATATATCTATACTATTGTTCGAGCCGCTTCAATGCCTTTTCGGCCTCCGGGTAACTCTGAACGTATTTTAACGCTTCACGATACTCTTTTATTGCGAGATCGCTCTTGTTGGTCTTTTCGTAGCAGCAGCCCAGGAAGTAGTGGGCATCCGCAAGCGTTGGGTTTATTTTTAGGGTTCTTTGAAAAGCTTGAACGGCCTGGCCGTATTGCTTTTGGTCCTGGTAGAGCTTGCCAAGCTGGTAGAACGCGAGTTCGTTGTTCGGATCGATCGACGTCGCCTGCCAAAAATGACTCGCGGCGATATTGGGCTCCTGTTTGCTGATATAGGCCATACCGAGTTCAAAATGCGCGTTCCATGGGCGCGGTTCTATCTCGATGGCCTTATCAAGTTGCCCGATCGCTTTGTCTACCTCCTCGATCTCAAGGTACACACCGGCGAGGCCCACATACGCCTCTGCGTCTCGGGGGTTTAGTTTCACGGCTTCCTTGTACTTAATCAGGTCTCTCTCGACGGCGGTTCTGACAACGGGCGGTTGGAAATAGACTTTTTGTACGATTAACGCTGCAACGGCAAAAACAATTACTAAAAAGAGGATAATGGAGCCAGCCAGCCAGAGGCTTATTCGCTCCTCTGTTTTGGTTTCTTGCCGCCCAGCTTGTTCGTCAACACCGGTTTTAAAAAAGTCGGATAATTCCGTATCTTCCTCATGAGTCATACAAAGCACCTTACCGAAAAGAGTATAGCAAACTCAAGGTTTTTACAAGCGGTCATACGCCGCCTTCGCTTCGCGCAATCTCGGGTTTAGTCGCAACGCCTTTTCGTACGCCTGTTTTGCCTGCGCGCGATTGCCTTTTCGCTCGTATATCCACCCGAGGTCGTAATAGGCACGGTCGCTGCCGGGCTCGATTGCGAGGGCCTGGTTCCATGCATTGATGGCGTCATCGTAATTGTTAAGATAAGCGTATGCGACACCCATGTCGATGTATGCATCGACCATTACCGGGTTCAGCGCAAGACCCCGGCGGTCGTTCTCGATTGCTTTTTTTAAATAGACGGGTTTGCCGGCACGACCTGCAACCAGGTACGAGGCGGCTGCCGTGAAGTAGGCCTGCTCGTTGATGGGGTTGATCTGCTGAGCTTGCTCGAACGCCGCTGTGCCGAGGCTTAAGTACTCCTCTTTAGCGGTCTTTTTCCCAAACCTAAAGAGCGCCTGGCCAAGCGTGGTTTTATACAGCGGCTCGGTCACATTAAGCGATGACGCCGTCTTGTATTCGCTGACTGCCTGGGAAATTTTGCCGATACTCTCAAGATCACGACCCCGGGCAAAGTGGATGTCGGCCACAAGCGGTATACTGCTGAGTACCGCGAGGTAGGTGCATGCGAGCACTATAAAGCCAATCGCCAGCGGTTTTTTCGATTCTTCCAGCCCTGTCTCAACTATCCGGCTCTGGCCCCGGGTGAAGAGCAGCCTGCTTTCTATCCCTAAGAAAATCCAAAACAGAGGGGCGATCGAAAAGTGGCTGAAGTTAAATTGCAGTTGTATCCAGTATGCGAGTAGTGCGCCGAGGAGACCGACGGCGAGCCAGCCCTCACGCATAGGTTCTGCCGCACGAAGCCTTTTTATCCCGGAACCGATGAGCAAAATAAATATCCAAAGGTAAGCGACTAGGCTTATCATGCCGTCTGTCACCGCGGTCTGCAATGCGTCGTTATGCGCTCTGTCGAGAAGGGGGTCGTCGGCGTGCTGCGTCCATCCCTGGGGTTTGTATTTGCCGAAAACATATTTAAACGTATCGGGCCCCGACCCGAGAAGAGGAGTGTCGGCCACGAGGGGAAGCGATGCATTCCACATTTGGATTCTGGTAAGCGAGCTTCCTTCGATTTTAACTATCGAGACGGCCCTGTTGGGGAGGGAATACGTCTTTCCGGTTACGCCTACGCCGACCAGGGCGATGAGTAGAATTGCCACCAACGGGATTATCTGATACTTCGACCTCTTAATAGTACTCCAGTTAAACCAGCCCACCAGGATAACCCCGGCGGCGGTTCCCAGCCACGCGGCCCTGCCGAATGTTACAAGCAGCGCGATGGTTGAAAGAAGGAGCGCAAGGTAGGGAAGGGCTCTGGGAACGGTATCCTTATCCCGCCATAAAAGGTAAGAAACTATAAGGGGGATGATAAGCGTGTAGTAAGCGCCGAGGAACATGGCGTTGCCGAATGTGGCCATGCTCCGTCCGGATTCAAATGCGTTAGGTCGCCCAAATCCGGCCGCGCAATACACTCTGGCAAATAATAAAAACGGGTTCGTCCAGAAATACTCGACGATGGCAACCGTTGAAACCAGTATCGAGGAGATAATTACCGCTAAAAACAGC
>NZ_PFNG01000110.1:0-851 GCF_002791875.1 Candidatus Aquicultor secundus
TGCATGAAACAGTGACACTAGCAACACCACAGGCAACGCTAGAAGTAGTAAAGAAATTTAGCCTCAGGCTCGATAAGAGCCTGGGGCAACATTTTTTAATCGACCAGAACATCTTGGGCAAAGTGGTCGATGCCGCCGTGCTTTCAAAAGACGATGTGGTGGTCGAGGTCGGTCCCGGAATCGGGACGTTGACGCAAGCGCTCGCCAAAAACGCGGGTACGGTCGTTGCGCTTGAACTCGACCGCAAGCTCGCGCCGGTATTGGACTACACCCTCAAAAGTTTTGAGAACGCAAAGGTTGTTTTTTCCGATGCGCTCTCGGTCGACCTTAAGAACCTGCCGGACGATCTTCCCGCCCCCAACAAGCTCGTATCGAACCTGCCATACCAGGTGGCTACGCCGATTCTGGCGACTTACCTGGATAAATTCGATGATCTTAAGCTCTACGTGGTCATGATACAAAAGGAAGTAGCCGACCGAATCACGGCAAAACCGGCGACCGCAGAGTACGGGTCGTTTTCCGTAAAAGCACAGTTTTACTGCGATGTAGACAGGGTTGCCGTGGTTTCGAAAAACGTGTTCATCCCGCCGCCGGAAGTAAGCTCGGCAGTGGTCAGGATGAGACGATTGGCGCAGCCCAGGGTGCATGTCTTTAATAAAGAGTTCTTTTTTAAGGTAGTAAAGGCGGCGTTTTGGCAGCGAAGAAAGACGATAAAAAACGCGCTTCGCGGAAGCCCCGAGCTTGATTTAGACATCGAGGAAATCGATAGGGCTTTAAAGAAAGCCGGAATCGACCCCAAACGCCGGGGCGAGACCCTCTCTATCGAGGAGTTTGCGGCGCTCACGAACGCG
>NZ_PFNG01000110.1:889-1031 GCF_002791875.1 Candidatus Aquicultor secundus
CATTCTGAAGGAGCGAATGCGACTGAAGAATCTTGGTAATTATGGTGTTCTGGCACTAGTTTCTCGAAATATTTTTAGGCGATAAAGAAGGGTTTTATCTGTTTTTGTCGTATATTAGTAAATGTGGCCAGCAATACTTGTA
>NZ_PFNG01000110.1:1054-2201 GCF_002791875.1 Candidatus Aquicultor secundus
TGAAGGAGAGGGATAAATATTATGGCAGTTGGCCAGTTGCCGCAAGTTGAGGTTGTTGACCGGATTCGAAGGCAACTCGACGAATTCGTGGGCGAAAAAATGCGTCTCAAGGCTAACATGGGACGGTGCAAGATTATTGAAAGAGAGGGTGTACTCGAAGAAACACACCCTAATTTATTTGTCGTAAAGGTTGAGGAAAAACGGAATCGTTGCCGCAGAGTCTCATACAGCTATGCGGATGTCTTAACCAAGACAGTTGAACTTTCAAATCCCGATAACGGCGAAAACCTGCTTCCCTGGTTGATGTAATCAGGGAAGCTTGAAAGCGGCAAATCTGTGCGCTTAGTTTCCGGTGCCAACACCTACCATACGATGCTGTCAATAAAGGCTCACGCAAAAATAAACCTTTATCTCGATGTAATCTCGCGGTACCCCAATGGCTACCACCAGATTGAAAGTGTCATGCAGAGTATCTCTCTTCATGATCTGATTGAGATATCCCCGGCCCAAGAACTCATTGTTTCCTGTACTGAAGAAACCTTAAGCGGCGAGGAAAACCTCGCGTTTCGTGCGGCTTTAGAGCTTCGCAAGCAGGCGGTCGTAAAAGCCGGCGCCTCACTCAATATCATCAAGCATATCCCTGTTGCGGCCGGATTGGCCGGCGGGAGTGCGGATGCCGCCGCCGCGCTTACCGGTCTTAACATCCTATGGGGTCTTAACCTGCCCCGGGAGGAACTGCAGGGGATAGGGGCCGGTCTTGGGGCTGATATTCCGTTTTGTTTGGCAGGGGGCACACTGCTTGCCCAGGGAAAGGGCGATATCCTGACAAAACTCAACCCGATGCCCGATACGGCGATTGTTGTTATAACGCCGCCGCTACATGTATCCACAGCAGAGATTTACCACGCCATTGATGAAGAGCGGCCGGCGCCGCTTAACGCCAAGGATACCATTGTAGAGGCGCTATCCGGTCGTGATCTAGGGCAAATTGCGGTATCGCTCGATAATCTTCTTGAAACTGTCGCACTAAAGCGTTATCCTGCTATTTCAAGGGCAAAACAACTTGGGGTTACCGCGGGAGGAATCGGGGCCTTAATGTCGGGGAGCGGACCCACGGTTTTTATCTTGTGCGAGGACCTTCGTTCGG
>NZ_PFNG01000042.1:0-174 GCF_002791875.1 Candidatus Aquicultor secundus
GGGCTAGAGTGTGGGTTTAAAGAAGAGTATCTGCTAGATGTCATTCTGAAGGAGCAAAGCGACTGAAGAATCTAGGGTGCAGTGCCTTTTTTGAAGTAAAAGGGTTTAGGCTTAGATAACCAGAGTGAGATAGATGGTTTATAAATGCTTGATAGCTGCTTCTTACTAAGGTGA
>NZ_PFNG01000042.1:197-6176 GCF_002791875.1 Candidatus Aquicultor secundus
GCTTAGAATGACAGGTAGCGAAGAGTTTGTGATATATAAGTATTGTTGGAGGTGAACCACGATTAAGGTTCTTGTTAAGGAGAAAATTGCGCAAGCCGGTATCGATAAGCTCAAGGCGGCCGGGTTCAAGGTTGATGTGAAGATCGGCATGTCGGCCGATGAGCTGCTTGATGCGATCGGTGAATACGATGCCCTGATAGTGAGAAGCGCGACGCAGGTCACCGGCGAGGTTATTAACCGCGCCGATAACTTAAAGGTCGTCGGTAGGGCCGGAATCGGTGTCGACAACGTTAACCTGGAGGCGGCGACAAAGCGGGGTATTATCGTAGCAAATGCCCCCCAAAGCAATATCGTTTCCGCAGCGGAGCATACGGTCGCGCTTATGCTTGCTTGTGCACGAAATATCGCCCAGGCAAGCGCTTCCGTAAAGGCCGGAAAATGGGAGAGAAGCAAGTTCCAGGGTGTTGAGGTATACGAGAAAGTCCTCGGCATCATCGGCCTCGGACGTATCGGCACACTTGTGGCCCAGAGGGCCATCGGCCTCGGCATGAAAGTCACGGGCTACGACCCGTACGTCTCTAAAGAGAGGTTCGCCCAGCTTGGAATCGGGCGCGCCGCTACAATCGAGGATGTTCTAAAAGTTGCAGATTTCTTAACGGTTCACCTTCCAAAAACCAAAGAAACGATAGGAATGTTCGGCGATAGAGAGTTTGCCATAATGAAGGACGGCGTTAGGCTCGTCAATACAGCCCGCGGCGGCATCTACCAGATCGATCCCCTTGTGGGCGCACTTAAAAGCGGCAAAGTTGCAGCCGTAGGTATAGATGTGTTCGATGCGGAGCCGCCGGTCGGCAACCCGCTTCTTGAGTTTGAGCAGACCGTCTGCACACCGCATTTGGGCGCATCGACGGTCGAGGCCCAGGACAGGGCGGGCACGCAGATTGCCGATCAAGTAATAGCCGGTTTAAAGGGCGAGTTTGTAAGCAATGCGGTCAACATCCCGCTTATATCGGTCGAGGCGATGGAGGCCGTAAAGCCGTTCCTGTCGCTTGCCGAGAAGCTCGGAAAGCTCTTTAACAAGCTGGCGGAGGAAGGAATCCACTCGCTCGATATCGAGTATGTGGGCCCTATCTCAAAATACGATACCAAGCTTCTGACGATCGCCGTTCTCAAAGGGGTCTTTGATGGAGTCGTTGAGGAGCAGGTTAATTATGTAAACGCCCCGATATTCGCCGAGGAGCGCGGCATCGAGGTTAACGAAAGCAAGAAGCAGTCATCGCAGGATTACCTTAATGTGATCCGTGTAAGGGGTCGCGATGGCGGTAACGATGTGATGGTTGCCGGAACGCTCGTCGGCAAGAAGAACCAGGATCGGTTCGTCAACATTTACGAGTTCGACATCGATATGGTTCCGTCCAAGTACATGGCATTCTTCAGGTACGAGGACACCCCCGGCATGATCGGGAAAGTCGGTACGATTCTTGGAAAATATAATATAAACATTGCGAACATGCAGGTAGGGCGCAGGAAAATCGGCGGCGAAGCCCTAATGGGTCTTAATGTCGACATACCGATTCCTGATAATGTCATTGAGGAAATAAAAAGCTCCGCGGGCATCGCGTTTGCGAAGTTTATGGTTTTGTAGCTGTCAGCGAGAGCAGTGGGTCATAGAAAGCTATCAGCTAGAGCGGTGGGTCGAGATGCGGGTTTAGAGCAGTGGGTCATAGAAAGCTGTTAGCTATCAGCTATCAGCTAGAGCAGTGGGTCGTAGAAAGCTGTCAGCTATAAGCTAGAGCAGTGGGTCGAGAGAGTGGGTTTAAAGTAGGCAGAAAGCAGTGCGTGGGTTAAGGGTATGGGTTGCAAAAAAGAGCATTCCCCATGGATGTCATTCTGAACGAAGTGAAGAATCTTGAGCGCAGAGACCTTGACTAGCGGTAGATGGGTCTAAGCTTAGATAACTATATTAGAGAAGAAGGTTTAGCTGACAGCTATAATAGCTGATCGCTGACAGCTATTATAGGAATTGCTGATGCAGCCACAAAAAGGCTGCATTATGGTAAGGTATAATAATTGTTGATCGTTATTGGATCTCTAAAATTAATGTGAGGTGGTTCCCGGTGGGGCTTTAGACATGAATCAGATATATTTGTTTGACACAACATTACGAGACGGTGAGCAATCGCCCGGCATATCTTTAAGTACCAGGGAGAAGCTTGAGATAGCCGATCAACTGGCTAAACTCGGCATCGATGTTATAGAGGCCGGGTTTCCGATAACCTCTCAAGGCGATTTTGAGGCGGTACGCACTATTGCCGAGAAGGTGCGCGAGCCCATCATCGCCGCGCTTGCCAGGGCGGTTGATGCAGATATAGATAGGGCGGCCGAGGCCATAAAGAAGGCCGAGCGCCCGCGCATCCATACCTTTATCATGTCCTCGGATATGCAGATACAGAACCAGCTTCGAAAAACCAGAGAAGAAGTTCTGCGGATGGCGATTGATTCTGTAAAAAGGGCGAAGTCTTACGTTAACGACGTGGAGTTTTCGCCGATGGATGCGACCCGCTCAGATTTTGGGTTCCTTTGCAAGCTCGTGGAGGCGGCAATAGAAAACGGTGCGACTGTTGTTAATATCCCGGATACGGTGGGATATGCGACCCCCGACGAGTTCGGCAAGTTGATCGCCGATCTCTTTAAGGCCGTGCCCGCGATGAACGATGTCATCGTTAGCGTCCACTGTCATAACGATCTCGGGATGTCCACGGCAAATGCGCTGGCCGCAGTCTTAAACGGCGCCACGCAGGTCGAGGGCACGATTAACGGTTTAGGGGAACGCGCCGGTAACACAGCGCTTGAAGAAATAGCGATGATACTTGATACCAGACGCAAAACGTTTGGAAAATATACGAACATCAAGACGGAAGAGATCAGCAAAACCAGCCGCCTGGTAAGCAGTCTAACCGGCTATCAGGTGCAATTTAATAAAGCGATCGTAGGGCGTAACGCGTTTGCGCACTCGTCCGGTATTCACCAGGACGGTGTGCTTAAAGAGCGCTCCACCTTTGAGATCATAGATCCGAGACGGGTTGGAATCAGCGAGAGCTCGCTTGTCCTGGGTAAGACCTCGGGCAGGCATGCGTTTAGAAAACACCTGGAAACTTTGGGCTACCAGCTACCCGATGAGGAGCTTGAGGCCGCATTCGGCCGGTTTAAAGACCTGGCCGATAAGAAATCCGAAATCACGGATATGGATATCGAGGCCATTCTCGCCGACGAGGTTAGAACTGCCTCAGAGGTCTACGCGCTGGAGTATATCCATGTCTGCAGCGGCAGCGATACCACTCCCACAGCTACGGTTCGGCTTCGTAAGAATGGTGAGGTGATCGAAAAAACTTCATCCGGTGACGGCCAAGTAGATGCCGTCTGCAACGCCATAATCTGGGCGACCGGCGTGAAGGGCAACCTTATCAGCTATAACGTAAATTCGATTACCGGCGGCCTTGATGCGCAGGGTGACGTTACCATCCAGCTCGAGATTAAGGGCAAGCCCGTTATGGGCAGGGGCGTCAGCACCGACATTATCGAGGCCAGCGCCAAAGCCTACCTCAATGCGATTAACAAAGCTTTATGTAGCTAAGAACTAGGTAGATGTCATTCTGAACGAAGCGTAAGCGAAGTGAAGAATCTAGGGGGCGGAAACCTTTCGTTTGAGATAGAAGGGTCTAAGCTTAGACGGCGGTAAGTGGCAGAGAATGAGAAGTACCCGCTAGATTCTTCGGCTAAAGCCTCAGAATGACAACAATAAATGGTTGGGTTTTAGCTGATAACTGAAGGCTGACTGCTGATAGTTAAAAAGCGGATTCAGAAGTAGTTCAGAAATAAAAGTATCCGGTCGATAATAGACCGTTAATAAGTAAGCAAACGAAACGGAGTAATTCATATGGGAATGACGATAACCGAGAAAATTCTTGCAGCCCATGCGGGCAAAGACAGCGTGAATCCGGGGGACTTGATCAATGTAGAGCTGGACCTCGTCCTCGGTAACGATATAACCGCACCGATTGCGATTAAAGAATTCAAAGAAATCGGCGTCAAAGAGGTATTTGACAAGGAGAAAGTGGTGCTTGTCCCCGACCATTTTGCGCCGAATAAAGATATCGACTCGGCCGAGCAGTGCAAGATGCTGCGTAAATTCGCTTTAGCGCAGGATATCACCAACTACTTTGAAGTGGGAAGGATGGGTATCGAGCACGCGCTCCTGCCCGAGCAGGGGTTGGTGCTGCCCGGAGACGCGGTAATCGGCGCCGACTCGCATACGTGCACGTACGGTGGTCTTGGCGCGTTTTCGACGGGTATGGGGTCGACAGACCTTGCCGCCGCAATGGCGACGGGGGAGACGTGGCTTAAAGTCCCATCATCCATAAAATTTGTTTTCAAAGGCCCGCTTAATCCATGGATTACCGGCAAAGACCTCATTCTTTACACGATCGGCCAGATAGGTGTAGACGGGGCACTGTACCAGGCCATGGAGTTTACCGGCGAGGCCATCTCGGCGCTCTCCGTAGATAGCAGGCTCTCGATGTGCAACATGGCGATCGAAGCGGGAGGAAAATCCGGCATCATCGCCCCCGATCAGAAGACTATCGATTACGTCGAGGGTCGCGCAAATCGCCCGTATACCGTCTATAAAAGCGACGAGGATGCAGAATACGCTCAGGTTTACGAATGGGATGTTTCAAACATCGAATCCCAGGTCGCATTCCCGCACTTGCCGTCGAATACGCGCGGCATAAGCGAAGTCGGCGATATTGCAATCGACCAGGTGGTTATCGGCTCCTGCACGAACGGCAGGATGGAGGATTTGAGAATTGCGGCCCAGATATTTAAGGGCCACACGGTGGATAAGAAGGTGCGTTGCATCATTATCCCCGGCACGCAGGATATCTATCGCCAGGCCATGAGGGAAGGCCTGATCGACATATTTATCGAGGCCAAAGCGGCGGTAAGCACGCCGACGTGCGGCCCGTGCCTCGGCGGGCATATGGGAGTCCTCGCCAAGGGCGAGCGCGCGCTTGCGACCACGAACCGCAACTTTGTCGGTCGCATGGGCCATCCCGAAAGCGAAGTATATTTAAGCGGACCGGCCGTAGCCGCCGCATCCGCAATAGCCGGCAGGATCGTAAGCCCGGAGCAATTGTAGGTCTAGAATGAGGGCTAGTACAGGTGCGCCAAGCGGCTTTTGAGATTGCCGAGCTTGAGCCCAGATCAATTGTAGGTCTAGAATGAGGGCTAGTAGGCAGTAGGGAGTATGCAGTAAGCAGCATGAAGGTTTAGACAGTGGGTTTAAGAAGAGTATCCACTTAGATGTCATTCTGAGGGAGCGAATAGCGACCGAAGAATCTAGGGTGCGGTTGCCTGTTTAGAAACCAAAGGGTCTAGGCTTAGATAAAGCGTCTTGAAAGATGGAGGTTTTAACCATGATATATAAAGGAAATGTGTGGAAGTTTGGGCGGGATATCGATACCGATGCGATCATACCGGCCAGGTATTTAAAGACAAGCGATCCGGTTGAACTCGGCAAGCACTGCATGGAAGATGCCGATCCGGAGTTTATGAATAAAATGAGCAAGGATGACATCATCGTAGCCGACGAGAATTTTGGCTGCGGCTCGTCAAGGGAACACGCCCCAATCGCAATCAAGGCGGCAGGTATTTCCTGCGTGATTGCCAAATCGTTTGCACGGATATTCTATCGCAACGCCATAAACATGGGGCTCGCCATCCTCGAGAGTCCCGAAGCTGTCGATGGGATCAAGGCCGGCGACGAAGTTCAGGTGGATACCGATAAAGGCGAGATCACCAATCTCACCACCGGCAACATCTACCAGGCAAAGCCGTTCCCTGAGTTTATCAGCAACATTATTAAACAAGGCGGGTTGATCAACTATACCAAAGAGAAGGTAAAAGCCCAGGCCAAGTAAG
>NZ_PFNG01000139.1:0-6074 GCF_002791875.1 Candidatus Aquicultor secundus
TACTTAAGTGACAGAAGTACGTGAGTGCCCGCTAGATTCTTCGCTTCGCTCAGAATGACAGACAACAGCAGTCTGTGAGTGTTCTCTGGATTCGGAGTTTATCCTGAGCGATAGCGAAGGACCTGCTCAGAATGACACAATAATTATGGTGTTCTGGAACTAGTAATGGAACAATCAAGCAATAGACATAGAGGACGGGAATGTCTAATTTCTTACCGGTCGACTAATATATGATGGAGGGCTAGAGAAAAAAGTGCTAAACTATCGCTTGCCGTCTTCTCAGGTGCAGCTCGACTTTGCGTTTGACCCTCTGAAGGGCGTTGTCTATCGATTTCACGTGCCTGTTAAGCTCATCCGCTATTTCCTGATACGACTTGCCGTCGATGTAGAGCTTCAAAACCTGGGCCTCGAGGTCGCTCAAAATCTCACCGAAACTCGTTTGCATACTTTGTATTTCTTCGCCGCTTATAACCAGTTCGACCGGATCGGCGATCTCGGCGCCTGAAAGCAGGTCCATAAGCATGCGGTCGGATTCATCTTCAAAATAGACCGGTCGGTTAAGCGATACATATGAGTTGAGCGGTCGGTGCTTCTGCCGTGTCGCCGTCTTTATCGCGGTGATAATCTGCCTCGTTATGCACAGTTCGGCAAACGCCCGAAACGAAGCCTGCCTGCCTTCCCGGTAGTCCCTGATTGCCTTGTAGAGACCGATCATCCCCTCCTGAACGAGGTCGTCCCAGTCGGCGCCGATCAAGAAATAGGCGCGCGCTTTTAACCTGACAAAATTCTTGTATTTATCCAGGAGAAATTCAAGAGCGGAGTCATTGCCCTCTCGGGCGGCGATAACTAATTGAGAATCAGTAAGCGTTTGAAGAAGAACATGAGCATTAAAATACGAAATATCTGCCTGGATTTGCACTACCAACGCTCCTTCGACTAAGTTGTTCCGGTTATAGTAGGCTCATCCCTTTTGCCCCTGCTGCTGCGGCTGGCCACCAATGGCCGAGTGGGAGAACGCTTTAAGATTATACTCGCCGCATCGGCGTACGTCAAGAAAATAATGGCTATTCGGGGAAGCCGGCCATACGCTCAAGCGCTTGGCGTAAGGCACTATCGAGGCGCTCTTCAAGTCGGAATCTACCGCCTTTTTTTGCTGTTGTTTTCAGCTCTTTTTCGGTTGATTCGAGATCGTTTACGAGTTCGCGGGCACTCTTACGCAAGACTCCGGGCCTAAAAATAACCTTTTGCTGGTTATAATCCGAAGTGGCGACAACAATATCTCCCTCATAGCCGCCCTTAAAGACAACACGCTCGATCATCTGATCCGCGGTTTCCCCCGATCGCGTAAACCATACGTCGATGCCAAGGATGTTCGCGTGGTGGCTTCCCTTCGCCCCCGTCTTGGCCGCATCAAAAACCAGCATGATCTTATAATCTTCAAACATCTGAAGCGTCGCCAAATCCTCGATGAGCTTAACGCGCGCCATCTCAAGGTCGCCATCCCGCCATTTCCTGTACCTGTCCGTTGCGTATATTAAATTATATCCGTCTACTATTAGAAGTCGAGTCATATTCTATCGACCCTTCATTCACTATTGCCAGACTTTTTCTGCTCTAACGCGTTGGCTATCAGCGATTGGCGATCACCCACTTTCTCGGCCCACACCCAATCGCTGATCGCTCTTCGCTGCTTTTAAATCGCTAATCGCTGCCGTAACGCCTCAAACATCATCAGCGCCCCCGCAACGCTTACGTTAAGAGACGACACGTGGCCCTGCATGGGGATGGCGACCAGATAGTCGCATTTTTCCGAAATCAGGCGTGAGATGCCGGCCCCCTCGCTGCCTAAAACGATCGCAATCGGGCGGTTGAGGTCGAGTTCGAAATACAATTCGCGGGATTTTTCGCTTGCCCCGACCACCCAAAACCCCACTTCCTTAAGCTCATCGATAGTGTAAGCGAGATTACTGACCTGGGCGATTTTTACATAGGCTGTAGCGCCCGCCGAAGCCTTATGCACGGCTGCGGTTACCGACGAGACCCTCCGCTTGGCGACGATGACGCCGGCCACACCGGATGCCTCAGCCGAGCGCAGCAGCGCGCCGAAGTTTTGCGGATCGGTTATCCCGTCGAGCAGTACGACAACGGGGTTCTGCGTGATGTCCAAACTCTCTGCAAGCTCGGCGAACGAAGCATACCTGTACGACTCGATGGTCGCGATAACGCCCTGATGAGCCCTTGAACGGGAAAGCTCATCCAGCCTCTGCTTATCCACCCTATCAACGCGAATGCCCTGTTTATTGGCCAGGGCTTCGATTTTTTCAACGATGTCGGACGGCTTCGTTTGTGCGGCTATATATATCTTGGTGACCCGGCCGCGGCTTTTGAGTACCTCATATACCGCCCGCCGGCCCTCAACAGTTTCCACCTACAGACCCACTTTCTCGACCTACAATCCCACGCTCTAGACCCACACCCCTAGACCCTTAACCCCGGCCTCTGGACCCTTACTTGAGTTTCCACCTCGAGCCAAGCGGTGTATCTTCGATCTCAATACCCATCTGAGTAAGCCCGTTTCGTATCTTGTCCGCCGTAGCGAAATCCTTCTCTTTTCTGGCGATGTTTCTGCGCTCCAGTATCTCATCGACCAGCTCGGATTTGCCCTTGTTGTCGGTTGATCCCAAAACGTCGCCGGCAAGATCGAAAATCGTGTCGGGCAGCTTCTTATCCACCTCTTCCGCCCCCGGAAGTGTGAGATTAAGACCCACCGCACCTGAGAGTTCAAGCAGCATCGCGTCGGCTTTTTTCAAGATATCTTGGGCGTGCATGCTCATCTCGCCGTAGGCTTCGATAAACGTGTTTGTCTCTTTTACCAGCTCAAACACTGCAGCGAGCGCCGCCGCCGTATTGAAGTCATCATCCATCGACTCAATAAATTTTTTCTTTGCTTCGTCGATCGCTCCCTCGAGCCGGTCGATCTGCTCAACCTTCTCGGGCATTCTGGTAACCGTCATCGCGCCCAGGGCATCCTCGATTCTCCTTCGCACGTTCAACAACCTCTCATACGCGGTTTCGGACTCTTTAAGCTTGTCCGTGCCGAAATTAATCGGGCTCCTGTACTGCGTTCCCAGCGCAAGCAGACGTAATACGTTTCGATCATATTCTTTTAATAAATCCCTGACCAGGATGATGTTTCCCAGGGATTTCGCCATCTTCTCGTCACCGATATTGACCATACCGCCATGCAACCAGTACTTGACGAACTTTTTGCCCGTATAGCCCTCGGTCTGGGCGATTTCGTTCTCGTGATGCGGGAAGATTAAGTCGCGTCCCCCGCCGTGGATATCAAAGGTGACACCCAGATACTTTAACGACATCGCCGAGCACTCGATATGCCAGCCCGGCCTCCCCTTTCCCCAGGGGCTGTCCCAGGACGGCTCCCCCGGCTTGGCGGATTTCCAGACCGCAAAGTCCATCGGGTGGTGTTTTCTCGGATCGATCTCAACGCGCTCCCCGGCCCGCATGTCCTCAAGATCGCGATGCGCGAGCTTGCCGTACTCGGGAAACTTAGCGATCTCGTAGTAGACGTCCCCATCGATGACATATGCAAGCCCCTTTTCGATCAGACCCTCGATAATCTCGATCATTTCCTTAATATGCTCGGTTGCCTTAGGAATAATCGTTGGGCGGACAAGCCTCATATTCGTCGTATCCTCGTCAAACGCTTCCGAGTAACGCTCGGCGACTTCGCTCGGGGCAACCCCTTCTTCATTGGCCTTGTTTATAATCTTATCATCGACGTCGGTAAGGTTACGCACGTACGTAACAGCATAGCCCTTATACTTCAAGTAGCGATAAATGATATCGAAGGACAGGTAGGTGCGACCGTTTCCTATATGAATATAGTTGTACACCGTCGGTCCGCAGACATACATGCCCACTTTACCCGCATAACGGGGGATAAATTCTTCCTTTTCCCTGCTCATCGTGTTGTAGACTTTTAAGGACATTTAAACAACACCACCTCAAATTAGCCAGCCGCTTGGATTGCAGCCTGGATGGCCGCTTCGATGCGGCGTATCGCTTGCTCCTTGTCTAGAATATTCAAGACATAGGGCAGCTCGGGGCCTTTAACGGCACCGGTGAGCCCCACTCGTATCGGCATAAACAGGTCTTTTCCGGTAACGCCGAGCGGCTTGAACTTATCACGCAAGGCATTCACCACCTCGCGGCCGCCGTCAAAATCGAGTTCTCCGTGGCGGCGAAGAAGTTCGAGAAGGGCCGTTAAAACCTCTGGTACATGCGGTTTTCTAAGCCATTCAAGCGCATCGGGCCGTATCTCGTACTCGCCCAAAAATATTGTAGCATATGCAGGAATCTCCGATAGCACGGTCAAGTTTCCGCGTACCGCCTCTACGACTTTAAGAAGATACTCAAACTCGCTTTTCGAAACCCCGCCCTGCGGGATTAAGCCCGCTTCCTTTAAATACGGAATACAGAGGTTGGTGAGGCGCTGCAAATCCGCCGAGCGTATATGCTGCCCGTTGAGCCAGTTGAGCTTGCCGATATCAAAAATCGCCGGGCTTTTAGAGATCCTCTCAATTTTGAACATCTTCGCAAGTTCATCGAGCTCAAACACCTCGCGGGTGTCCTCCGGGGCCCAGCTTAAAAGCGCCAGGTAGTTGTTGATCGACTCAGGCAAATACCCTTTTGCTCGGTAATCGCCAACCGCGGTAGCCCCATGGCGCTTGCTGAGTTTTCCGCCATCGGGGCCCAGAATCATGGCATTATGCGCAAATTTAGGTACCGGATAGCCCAGCGCTTTAATCAGGGGAACGTGCTTGGCGGTGTTCGTGATATGGTCCTCCCCCCGGATCACGTGGGTTATCTTCATCTCGCCATCATCGACCACAACGGCCAGGTGAAACGACGGGGTACCGTCGGAGCGCAGGATAATAAAGTCCCCGATGACGTCGCTGGAGAATTCTATCTCTCCCCGTACTAAGTCGCGGACGATTATTTTCTCGTCCGGCACGCGAAAGCGGATGGCGGGCTTTCTGCCCTGAGCGGCGCACTCGGATTCCTGCTCGGCGGTCAGGTTGCGGCAGGTGCCCTCGTATTTGGGCATTAATCCTGTGGCAAGCCGTGTTTTCCTTCGCTCCTCCAGCTCCTTGGGGGTGCAATAACAACGGTACGCCTGGCCCGAGTGAAGCAACTCGTCAACCTTGTGCTGATAAAGCCCAAGCCTCTCGCTTTGCCGATAAGGGCCGTACGGGCCCCCGTTATCCGGTCCCTCGTCCCAGTTCAACCCCATCCATGCGAGGTCCTCAAGAATCGATTCCTCAAACTCAATTGTCGAGCGACTTCTATCCGTATCTTCAATCCTAACGATAAAAGAGCCCTGTGTTTTTCTGGCATACAGCCAATTCAAAAGCGCCGTGCGCGCGGTACCTATATGAAGGTGCCCGGTCGGACTCGGCGCAAACCTAACCCGTATATCACTCATTTTGTTAGCTATCCCTCACTCCAAAACCTCTTCCACCAGTACAACCGCCTGTGCGGCCACGCCTTCGCCTCGTCCCGTGTAGCCAAGACCTTCGGTTGTGGTGGCTTTTATGCTGATCTGCGACACATCCAGCCCCGTAGCCTCGGCAAGGGCCTCCCGCATCTGCTGCCTATGCAGGGCAAGCTTCGGCATTTCGAGGATGGCGATCGCATCGATATTCGCTAACTTATATCCCCGGTTTTGCAATATGACAACGGCGTCTTTGAGCAGTTTAAGACTGGATACACCCTTGAACTGCAGATCGGTATCAGGAAAGTAATGCCCGAGGTCACCGGCCGCCACCGCGCCCAGTATGGCGTCAATAATCGCATGCGTCAGCACGTCGGCGTCGGAGAACCCCGCCAACCCCATCTCAAATGGGATATCAACCCCGCCAAGGATCAACGGACGCCCCTCAACAAACCTGTGTACATCAAACCCAATCCCAATTCTCATCCGACCCCCACCACTTCAACTTCAACTCCAAAAACCCACACCCTCGACCCACATCCGATTCACCGATTCACCG
>NZ_PFNG01000139.1:6102-6457 GCF_002791875.1 Candidatus Aquicultor secundus
CCGTTCCATTAGCATGGAATCATCGGTCCCATAAAAACCCTCGGCTCTGGCTTTTTCATGGGCACGTAAAAGCGGCTCAAAAAGAAATGCCTGCGGGGTCTGGACCTGCCATGTTTTCGAGCGATCGGGAGTCTCGATTACAAAACCGTCATCCACAAGCTTGATCGTGTCTTTTGCGGGAATGCCGACAACCACGCCATCGCACTCCACCAAGTTCACTATTGCATCGTCAATAAGGCGCGGCGTGACAAGCGGCCTCGCACCGTCGTGAACCACGACAACCTTGGCCTGTTCAAATTCACGTGCGGCTTGAAGGCCATTATAGACCGAGTCCTGCCGCTCTGCGCCGCCTATG
>NZ_PFNG01000186.1:0-244 GCF_002791875.1 Candidatus Aquicultor secundus
TGGATCATGTATCCATTCAGAAATCGTCTTGGCAAGCTCCGGCGTCTTCTTGGCATCAGCCATGTGAATGCGATACTCGACCAGCTTACCCTTGCGCCCCGGCTTCTTCTTGCGGATCGATGGATTAAAACCAAGTGCGCTCAGCAGAGCGACCAGACGTTCTGCCAGATCGCAGCAGACGGTCGTAAACTCAATGCGCCTGCGATCCAAGCTGACGTAGCCATCGGAATCTATAAGGCCACCC
>NZ_PFNG01000186.1:260-2433 GCF_002791875.1 Candidatus Aquicultor secundus
TGACTTGCGCCAAGTTGGCGAAACGCAATACAAAGGACCGGTTGGTGGTTGCCAGCCGCCAGGGCCCACGGCCGTCTTGCCGCGGAGTAACGATCACTCCGTGATCGGCCAGCACCTCTGCGGCAAACTCTATGCTTTGCGGTCTCCCATCGCAAAAGTAAAGGCGCAAGACCGTGTAGTTGTTTGCTCGATTATGAAACTGGCCGAGGCCGCCATCGCCAAGAAAGTACCCTACAAGCCATGCCAGGCGCTCATCCAGCTTTAAGCCCTCCACCTCATGGTACTTCTCAAACGGCCAGGCATCGCGTATCGAGCGGTTGGGAGCCGGGAGGATGTCACCGGGCTTTAACTGATCGGCGTGACGCTCGACCATGCCGTCTCCTGTATGAACGATGAACGGGTGCCAGGCGCTTGTTGTTACCACCGTGCCGTCGCCGCAGCGCACCGTATATTGCTCGTCCGCCGGCACATCGTACTGCCAGAGATGAGTGACCTGCTTTGGCACAAAACGTCCTGTCTTCGGGTCCATGGCTGGCGTATAGATGTTGAGACTCGTCACGTCCATAACTCGATGATCCTCGCCTGGTATCTCGGGGATACCGAGCGCCTTCACGCGCTCATACAGCGTTTCAATCTTCTCCACGCCGCAGAATGTAGTGTAAATGTGAGCATCGCTCGCCGTGCAGCCCCCACCTGTCTGGTGAACTATTGCCATATATTTTACGGCGTCGAAAATCTCGGGAACCGAGTCGTTGACCGGTATCACGAAACACGCCGCCAGCTGTCCGAGCGCAGTGCCTGCGTTCATCAGCGTAGGTGAGTTCGGTAAGAACTCGAAGTTCGCCATTATGGTATAAAATTCATCTTCGGTAGCTTTTACATCGGCTTTAGGATTGTGCAGCAGGTCTGATGCAGCCAGAGCTATTGCAACACGCCTGAATAACTGGCTCGGGGTTTCAACAACGTTTCCTTGATCGTCCTTTATCAGGTATCGCTGGCTGAGTACCTTGGCCGCATTTACGCTTACTTTTACCTCGTCGGGGGGCACGCCGACGAACTTTCTAGCCGCTCTAACATTCGCCCTCATTTGGCGGTAGAGTATATACGCCTTGGCAACCTCCGGATAGTCCTCGTCGATTAAGGTCCGCTCGACGATATCTTGAATCTGCTCCACGCTTGGGATCGGATTTTCTTCGGCCCCGGCCTCAAGCCGCTCCGTCACCTTTTCCGCCAGGCTCGCAGCAAGGATGCCATCCGGGTGGTTGGTGGCATTGAGCGCCTTATGTATGGCATTCGCGATTTTTCCGATCTCAAAATCTACTACCCGGCTGTCTCGCTTACGAACCTTTTTAATTAAGTGCTCTTTCATCGTGTTCACCCACTAAGACCGTTTAAATAAACTGTAAACCATTATCTTAGCACGTACCAGCCTTGCACTTCTTGCTCTTTTATAACTCAAACGTGCAGTTTTCAATCAGCGGCGCTGAGTTTACCGTCTTCTGTCTTTCAGTAAACTCACTATCTTAAGCCTTGAGTTCTTTTGGCGGGTAGTACATAGAGGCCGGTATCTCCTCTATGTTATTTGGGTGGGGTTGGATGTGTGCGGATAAATGCGGCCGGATGGCATATTGTGCATTCGGTAGACACCTCATTCTTCTGATGGCAATCCACGCACAATGACATCTTTATTCTTGAGTTATAGCCCTTAACTCCTGGGTGACTTACCCTGTTGTGACAAAAGGGACAACGAAGGCCGGCTTCTATGTGCGGATCGTGCTCGAATATAAGCGTGCTTGTTGATACTCTTCCCGGTGATCGATGACAGGGAATACATCTGGATGATGGCATCTCTTGACTTATACGACTTCCTTTGTTTATGGGCTTCTGATATGTGTTTGTAAAGTGATAGTACACTTCTTTAAGTGCGCTTACCTTACCAACGATAAAATTGCCGGCTCCTGGCCCGATATGGCAGGTTTCGCAGTCTACCGTTTTATGAACTGAAGATTTCCAGGCCTGGTAATCGCTCTTCATTTCGTGGCACGTATTGCAGTAGCCCGGTGCCGAAGTCACAAAGAGCGCCACCACTAAAACGAGCCCGAGGCCAACAACTACAATAGCTGCTATTATTACGTTTCTTCGGTTAACTCTCATTACACTTCCCACAAAACCG
>NZ_PFNG01000186.1:2444-2667 GCF_002791875.1 Candidatus Aquicultor secundus
AGCAATTAATGCTGTCGCTAAAACTCTTAAACGATAAAAGGCGACAAAAAAGTCGCCTTTTATCCTCTTAAATCTATCATTAACAAAATTATTATTTTGCTACGTAATTAATCAAACCGCCCGTGGGCTCGATTTTTGGTGTTTGAATCTTAATAAAGCTAAAGCTCTTAAATGTGGCGTCAGATGATGCCACGTGGCAACCATTACAACCATCAATCGCACT
>NZ_PFNG01000186.1:2688-8605 GCF_002791875.1 Candidatus Aquicultor secundus
GTGGATCAAGGAATTTACTTTCAAAATTCTTTAAAGCTGTAGCGCGTTTAGGACGATCGATCTCACCAACTTCCTGAATCTCTCTCATCTCTTTAATCTGGTATTTGACCATGTCCCAGTTGCCTGCTTTGGCACCAAAAAAGGCTCTAGACATACGGTCCCCATACTCTATCATGACCGTACCGAGACCGGGGTTAATCTTTGTCTTCTGCGTATCAGTATCCTTCTCAACAGCGGTGACTCTCTTAGAAAGCTTGTCGATATCCGCTGTTGAGGCACCTCCAGTAGTGGTGGCGCATCCGACCGCCAGAATTGCTATCAGCACAAGCATGGCGACTACAATGATTGCTAATTTTAGCCGCTTATCTTTTAACACTCGATTCACCTCCTCGTACAAACGCTGATTTTAAGGCGTTATTACCCGTAATCACTAATTCGTAATTTGTTCTTTAATACCGCTGATTTCTTTTTTATGGTGGGAGCCAAAATAGGAGATCGGTTACCCCTAGTGCTTCAAATAATTGCAGGTTGTCGGTTATGTAGTTAAAGTCCCGCTGAGTTAGCTGTAGGGAGACATCTTGATCGGGGTGTCGTTTGCGCAGAGCCTGGCAAACTTGCCCAATACTTGTTTTTGGAAAGATCAGAGCCGCAGCGATTTCCAAATCGACGAAAATAACGAGGGCATATAGATCCATCTCTTGCGAGAAATAAATGCGGTGCTCGTTAACCCACTTTCCCTTCGGGTTGGCCAAATATTTAACCTGTATCGTTTCGCCCTCGGGGCCGATCACATCATAGCCCTTCTGGACCCTGCTGTTTACTAAAGAACCTCCTACCAGAAAAGCAACTAACCATTCGCTAAATTCTGCAAGCGGATCACGATTTGAGCTGGGGAGTTCAAGGTGTGCGAGAAGGTCGAGACGTGCAATTCTATACTGTTTGTATGCTGCAATAATTTGGTCGCTATAACCGTTTTGAGTGTTGAGGTTAGGAAGATTCATCTGGAGAGAGTGTTGTCTGTGCATAGGATTAATCGGTGATTTCATACACCTACAAGGCTGAAGTTCTCCACCCACGCGTCCTTTGGCCCATTTTTTAAGCTCATGCATATCCATCGAGCAAACCTTAATATACTCATTAGTCGTCCAATTAGACCTTTTTGAAGTGCTAATATGCCTGCAAGACGCGGTATGCAGCATTAAGTAATGCGGTTTAGGATTACGCTCACAGTTCACTACAAATCCCGACGGATTCATCTCTAACCAGCTAAGATAAGCATTATCATCGTTCTCAAACCGTATCATCCCGCCCCCTTTAACCCGCAAACGGTTATTTAGAGTATACTACTAAACATTTATCGCTGAAGAGTATTTAGCCTAAGCGCTTACCTAGTATTTGGGGGAGGATATTGGAGGTAATCGGTGGGCTGTGTCCATTGTGAACAATGGAAGGCTGATTATAAACGAAGAGCGCTATTCATGATTACCGGGGTTTTCCTTTTAGGCCTGGAGAATAGCGGACTCGAACATTCTCCTTGACTCCGAGCTTATTACGCCTATTGTCCACCAACCTGCTCGCCGCCCGGTGCTCTACCACATATATAATGCCTGGTTAATGGATGTGCAGCAGGCGTATGTCGGTTGCGCGTACTGGTGCAATATACTACAATAAGTACGAACAGGCGTTCGTGATTGAAAGGTGGTAAGGATATGTCGGAACACAAACTTCCTGCTAAGTTCATCAAGAAAATCCAGGGGAAAGACTTCGTGCTCTTCGAGGGTCTTCTGGAGATGGCGCACGCGGCAGGTCTAAAACGGGTAGAGACCCAGCTTTTGCAGGCTCCGCACCGGGATAACGGGATGCTCGCGATAGTAAGGGCGGTTGTCGAGACGGATAAGGGGGTCTTCTCGGCTCTTGGCGACGCCTCTCCGGAGTCCGCCGAGCGCCCGATGCAGCCTCACCTGGTTCGCCTTGCGGATACCCGCGCAATAGCCCGCGCCTTGCGTCTTGCGACAAACGTCGGCATGACGGCAGCCGAGGAGATCAACCCGAGCGAGCCGGTAATGGGGGCAAACGGTAACGGGCACAAGAAATCAGCGGACCCCGAGTCCGTCGTTCTTTCCTTCGGCAAGCATGCGGACAAGTCCCTTGGAGATGTTCTGGCCGAGGACCCGACCTATGTCGAGTGGCTTGCAAAAGAGGCCTACGATTACGTCTTGAGGACCGCCGCAAAAAAACTTCTTGAAGAAAGCACGCCGCAGGTCGACAATCTTGACCCAACCGGCACGGCCGAAATATTCTTCGAGTAACAAACAAGCTGTCTGCCGTGCGCGTCGTTGCTTAAAGCGGGCACTTCGACCGGCTTTGCGAGTAGGTGTTTCGTTTTAGATCAGCTCCTATTGGTACATACAGCAGTTGATACTTTGGTTCATAAATAGCTCGGGCCCCATACAAGATAACATTATTACAGGGGCAGTCGCTAGAGGAAAAGGGCAAATATTAAACGTGTTAATACGCCGAATTTTGAAGTCGATAATTATCCTAACTTGGTGTATCATGCCAAGTGGTTGCACGCTTGGAGAACGGCAGTTATAGAACTCATTACTCACAGCATATAGGGAGAGTTCATGAACGCAGCTACTCCATTGTGGGAGATAGCAGTCAGGCTTTTACTTGCGGTAATATTAGGCGGCGCTATCGGGTATCAGAGAGAGATCTCTGAAAAACCGGCCGGCCTTCGCACGCACGCACTCGTGTCGCTGGGCTCGGCGCTTATTATGATCATTTCTATCGATATCCAGCCGTTTTTAGGGCTGGCCCGCACGGATGTCACCCGTATCGCGGCAAGCGTTGTCACCGGTATCGGTTTTTTGGGCGGCGGCGCCATCATCAGGCAGGGCAGCATTGTGCGCGGTCTTACCACGGCGGCGAGCATCTGGGTCGTTTCGGGCGTGGGCCTTGCTGTCGGCGGCGGGCTCTACTTCGCTTCACTCATTGCGACGCTTTTGATATTGCTTACGCTTACCACGCTTAAATACGTCGAGATTAGAGCCGTCCCTGCCCACAGAACCATCCAAATGATGGCGATTGACAACCCGCAGCAGTTGGGAAAGATAATCTCGGCCCTCGGTGAGATCGGTGTCACGGTGCGCACTATCGACATCGAACCGCTTGAAGGCGAGGGTACCAATGTAATACAGTTGGGGTTGCAGATTCCGCCGGATGTCGATGACATCCGGGTACCTGCACAATTGGCTTCAGTAAAAGGTGTGGGTGAGATACATTGGATAAGCAGGCCGATGGTCCGCGAACGGTCAAATGGGTCGTAAGTTCCTGCCTTGCCGGTCTTAAGACCAGGTACGACGGTGGGGACAAATTCTGCGCAAAAATCCGGGAACTCGTTGAAAAAGGAGAGGCGCTGCCCTTTTGCCCGGAACAGGGCGGAGGACTGACTACCCCGCGGCCTCCCGCCGAGATTGTTGGCGGCGACGGTAGTGACGTGCTGGCCGGCAGGGCAAGAGTGATAAACAAACTCGGCGACGACGTGACCGAGCAGTTTATTCGCGGCGCTTCGGAGATGCTCGAGCTTGCGCGCATCACCGGCGCTACGGGGGCGATTATTAAATCGCTAAGCCCTTCTTGTGGTGTCGGGGCTATTTATGACGGGACGTTTTCCGGTACTATAAGAGAAGGCGACGGCGTTACCGCCGCGCTTTTGAGAGAATCCGGCCTTGAAGTCGTCACCGAGAATCAGCTAGGGAAAGAATTGTAAGATGAGTGTTGATTACCACGTTCATACCGCCCGCTGCGGCCACGCCCGCGGCGAAATGCGCGATTACGTAAAGCGTGCCAGAGAGCTGTCTCTTACTGAGATCGGCTTTGCCGACCACCTGCCGCTTCTCACCGGACACGATCCCACGCTTACCATGTCGCTTGACGAACTCCCGGAGTATGTCGAGGCGGTGGCAACTCTAAAGCGAGAGTTTCCGGATATTGCGATAAAAACGGGCATCGAGGCCGATTACCTGCCCGGACGGGAAGAAGAGACCGCGCGGCTGCTTGGCGCGTATGATTTTGACTACGTCATCGGCTCGATTCATTTTATCGATGGGTGGGGTTTTGATGATAGCCGCTACATCGAAGGGTATAAACAGCGGGATATCTATGAGCTGTACGCGACGTATTTCAAGCTGGTCGCAGATGCGGCAAAGACGGGCCTGTTTGATGTTATCGGCCACCTGGACCTTATTAAGAAATATAACTTTAAGCCCGAGGAGGATATAACCCCGCTGGTCGCAGGTGCAATTTCGGCGATTAAAAAGGCGGATGCGGCGATTGAGATAAACACGGCGGGTTTGCGAAAGCCGGTCGGTGAAATCTATCCAAGTGACGCGATCCTCGCCCTCTGCTTCAATGAGGGTGTGCCGGTAACGCTGGGTTCGGATGCGCATAGCCCGGAGGAAGTCGGTATGGGCTTTGAGGCGGGGCGCGCGGCTGCGCGGCGTGCGGGCTACGAGCGGCTTGCCGTTTTTGCAAAACGCGAGCGCGATTTTGTAGATTTAGTTTGATTATGTAGAGATGGCGCATACCTGTTATTTTAGAGTAGGTGATGGCCGTGACGAAGGCGTTGGTGTTGATGTCGGGCGGTCTCGACAGCATATTGGCCGCAGAAGTTCTTCTCGACCAGGGGATAGAGGTCGAGGCGGTCACCTTTGTCACCCCGTTTTTCGACTCGGTGAACGCTGAAAAAGCTGCGGAGATGCTCGGGATACCCGTCCATATTATCGATATCACCGAGCCGCACATGAAGATGCTTAAACACCCCAAGCACGGCTACGGCAGATTCATGAACCCCTGTATCGATTGCCATGCGATGATGATCCGCAAGGCGGGCGAGCTGATGAAAGAACTCGGCGCCGATTTTATCGCGACCGGCGAGGTTTTGGGCGAGCGCCCCAAATCGCAAAATCGTCAGGCGCTCGGCATCGTTGAGCAAGAATCCGGGATGGAAGGATATGTGTTAAGACCCCTCTCGGCGAAGCTTCTCGATGAAACTATCCCCGAGAGGCAAGGCCTGGTCGACCGCTCTAAGCTACTCGATATCAGGGGCCGCTCGCGAAAGCCCCAGATGGCGTTGGCGAAAAAGTTCGGGGTGCACGAATACCCGTCGCCGGCCGGCGGCTGTATCCTGACCGACCCGATGTTTTCAATCAGGCTTCGCACCCTTTACAAGGTCGAGGGTCGGCCCACGGTAAACAAGGTCAACCTGATGAAGATCGGGCGCGTGTTTCTTTCGAGCGAGGGCGCCATCATTGTGGTGTCCCGAAACGAAGAGGAAAACAAGCGACTTGCCCAGCTGGCCGAGCCGGGCGACCTGATTTTTGAGGCCGAGGAGTATGCCGGCCCGCTTACCATCCTGCTAAAAAATAGCTACACCGAGCGCTCGGTTTTTGAGGCCGCCGCGCTTACCGCACGCTACGGCAAGGCCAAGTCGCTTGATGAAGTTGATGTTACAAGCGTTGAGTTCGGCACGTCCGAGAAGCGGCTCATCCACGTACAACACCCGGCTGAGGCTGTTCACGTTAACCCGCCCAAAGACGGCGAGCTTGCACGGGTTGCCGGCGCGTAAAGCACAATCTTCTTTATTTGCTCGTTTAGCCTTATAATACCTAATAAACAACCGTAGAAGTATGATGTAATGAGGCCCGTGCTGCGGGTGGATGTTTTAAACCATGGAGGCAAAGATGACTGATAAGAAAGCACAAGTAGGTATATTCGGAGGTTCAGGATTTTACTCGTTTATTGACCATGTCGAGGAGGTAAACGTTGAGACGCCCTACGGGCCTCCGAGCGATAAAGTCGCGATAGGCGATGTGCAAGGGGTAAAAGTCGCATTTCTGCCACGCCATGGGCGCGA
>NZ_PFNG01000269.1:0-6045 GCF_002791875.1 Candidatus Aquicultor secundus
AGGCAACAGCAGTCTGTGAGTGTTCTCTAGATTCGGAGTTTATCCTGAGCGATAGCGAAGGACCTGCTCAGAATGACAATTGTTGGTGCTCAGAATGACAATTGCCGGCGTTAAGAATGACATCGAGCGAGAGGTTGTTTGACAGGTAGGTCGGTAGGGTGCTAAACGGTCTATTAGTTATAGGTAATATGGAGGTTTTGATGGAAATATCGAAAGAAAAGCTGCTTCAGAAGGTACAAGAGGCGGCTATGGATAATAGGATTTCGTGTACGGTGGCTCGCAAGGTGGGTGAGGAGCTTGGGGTGCCGCTTCGCCGGGTTGGGGATGCGTGCGATGAGCTTGGGATTAAGATTTACGCTTGTGAGCTGGGGTGCTTTAAATGATACCGGTTGTATCGGTGGTCGGTAAATCCAATGTAGGAAAGACGACTTTTTTGGTCAAGCTCATTGCGGAATTAAAGAAGCGCGGGCGGCGCGTAGCTGTTATCAAACACAACGTCCACGATTTTGAGATCGATCATCCCGGCAAGGATACCTACCGTCACGCCGACGCGGGCGCCGATGCTGTCGCCATTGCGTCGCCGCATAAGATGGCGGTCATTAAAAAACTCGAAGCGGAGATGTCGGTGCGGGATGTCATCGCCGCAATCGGGCCGGGCTACGACATTGTCCTCACGGAGGGGTATAAACGAGGGCCGTATCCTAAGGTTGAAGTTTCGCGCAAAGCGGTCTCAGAAGAGCTTCTAAGTAGCGCGATGGAGCTGGTCGCAGTGGTTACGGATAACGTTTTTCCGGTTGAGCGACCGCATTTTGCCCTGGACGATGCATCCGGGGTGGCGGATTTGCTCGAAGAGAAATTTATAAAAACAAAGGGCAAACATGGAAGCGCTTTACGATAACTACGATCGCAAGATCGACTATTTGAGAATATCGGTAACGGACAGGTGTAACCTGCGCTGCTTCTACTGCATGCCCGAAGAAGGGATTACCCCAAAACCGCACGAAGAGATACTTTCCTACGAGGAGATCAAGCGGTTTGCAGAAGCCGCCGTCGCTACAGGCATCACAAAAATCCGCCTTACTGGTGGAGAGCCCCTGGTGAGAAGGGATATCGTCAAGCTGGTTGAGATGCTTGCCAATATCCCGGGGTTGAACGACCTCTCGCTCACCACAAACGGAATCCTCCTGCCGCACCACGCAGAGGATTTAAAGAAGGCGGGGTTACAGCGCGTAAACGTGAGCATCGACAGCCTCGACCCCGAGACCTATCAAAAACTTACCCGCCTCGGCGGTGTCGAGAAGGCGCTTGCGGGGGTTAGAGTGGCGCTTGAGCTGGGATTTGATCCGGTGAAGATAAATACCGTTTTGATAAAAGGGGTCAACGACGACCCCAAAGATTTCATTAGATTGATTCACGATTATCCGGTGCATGTACGCTTCATCGAGTTCATGCCTGTCGGCGATTGGAATCCCGAACTCTATCTTTCAATTGATGAGTTAAAGCAGAAGCTGGGTCGTTATGGCGGGTTCGAGCCGGTCGAAGGCCCGAAAGGGGCTGGTCCGGCCCAGTATGCGACCTGTAAAGGTGCGCTCGGCACATTGGGGTTTATCAGCCCTATCAGCAACCATTTCTGCCCGAGCTGCAACCGCCTGAGGCTTACGCCGGACGGCAAACTCAGGGTTTGTTTGTTCTCGGATGCCGAGTTCGACGTGCGGCCGATTTTGCGGGGTAACACAAGCGAGCAGGAAATCGCGGCTTTTATCCGAACTGTTACTGAAAGCAAACCGGAGCGGCACAGCGCCGGCGCACAGGAAAAACCGGCGCGCCTGATGTGCCAGATAGGGGGCTAAATTAGGATGGCGGATCGCTGGAGAATCGTAGAAGAAGAGCTTAAAGCCTTGACGCATTTTAATAAAGAGGGCCGCGCGAAGATGGTCGATGTCAGCAACAAAGATATCACGGCACGGTCGGCTATCGCCCGCGGTATCGTTAAAATGAAAGCCGAAACCCTGGAACTGATCCAGGAGGGCGGCATCAAGAAAGGCGATGTGTTGGCGGTTGCGCAAGTCGCGGGGATCATGGGGGCCAAGAAGACGCCCGGCCTCATCCCGATGTGCCATCCCATCCAGGTGACCGGCGTTGATATAGGGTTTTCAGTGTTAAGCGACACGGAGCTTGGTGTCATCGCCACAGTTCGCACCCTTGACAGGACCGGTGTAGAAATGGAGGCGCTCACCGCCGTTACCATCGCCGCGCTCACCGTCTATGATATGTGCAAGGCCGTCGACAAAACGATGATGATAGGCGATATCGAACTGGTTGAAAAAACCGGCGGGAAAAGCGATCACCGGTGAATAGGTGAATAGGTGAATAGGTGAACGGGTGAATAGGTGAACGGGGTGTTGGTCTAGAGCGTGGGTTCTAGAAGTCATTCTGAACGATAGTGAAGAATCTCGAGTGTACTTCCACGATTGTCACCTACCAGCGTCTAGGCGTAGTTAAGCTATTGTAAGAAGAAGGTTTTTAGGAAGTATCTTTTAAATGGGGTTTGATGAAGAATGCAGAACGGAAAAGGGAAGATTGTCTCCGTTAATATAAGTCCTAAGAAGGGCATGAGGAAAAAGCCGGTGGAGGGTGCGGATGTGCTGGTGGACCACGGGTTGAAGGATGATGCGCACGCTGCGGATTGGCACCGGCAGGTAAGCCTTCTCGCGCGGGAGAGCGTCGACAAGATGGTCGCGATGGGGCTTAAGGTCGGCCCCGGTGATTTCGCCGAGAACCTGACGACCTCGGGCGTCGATCTTTTGGCGCTGCCAATAGGCTCCAGGCTTAAAGTGGGAGCGTATATAGTTTTAGAGGTCACACAAATCGGGAAAGAATGCCATACGCACTGTGCGATTTACCGCCAGGCCGGAGACTGCGTTATGCCGAAGGAAGGCATCTTCGCCAAGGTCATCCACGGCGGCACTGTACATGCGGGCGATGCAATCGTAGCTGAGGGATAAAGATAGAGTATGAGTATGAAGCTTAAAGGCGTAAAGGTAGCGATACTTACCATGAGCGATAAAGGCGCACGGGGAGAGCGTGTGGATACGAGCGGCCCCGAGATACGCTCGATCGTCGAGGCGGAGGGCGCGATCGTGTTCTACTACGAGGTCATCCCCGACGAGCAATACGAGATCGAGGAACGTCTGGTACGTCTTGCCGACCTTGAGGATGCCGACCTCATCCTCACCACGGGCGGCACCGGATTTTCTCCACGTGATGTGACGCCTGAGGCGACGCTTGCGGTAATAGAGAGGAATGCCCCCGGTTTTGTCGAGGCGATCCGGCACGCAAGCCTTAAAATCACACCGCACGCAATGCTTTCACGCGCTGTCAGCGGAATGCGCGGGCAGACGCTTATCATCAACCTGCCCGGCAGCCCCAAGGCCGTACGCGAATCGCTGCAGGTAGTCATGCCTGCGCTTCCACATGGGCTTGAGATCCTCAAGTGCCAGACCGGGGAATGCGCCGTTACCACGCAGACCGGGAACGATATCGATACCTGATGCGTATCGAGTGCCTGTCACAACTTCTGGCTAAACTTCAGTTGGAACCACCCGATAGAAACATAACGAATATGGTAGAATCTTATGAACGTGTTTACGAACATCTTTGTACACGGCTACAGAAGAACTTAAAAGAACTTAAAAAAACTATATGATGTTGCTTAAAAACCAAGGTCGCACTATAATGTTCAGGCGAGTCAACGCGAAAAAAGTCAAAACCAGAAGAGTGGTGTAAATGAAACTAATCGTAACTGAGAAGAATATAGCAGCAGAGCGAATCGCCAAGATTTTAGCGGGCGGAAAAGTTAAGACAGAGAAGAGCTTCACGATCCCGGTCTATAAGTTTGCCGCAAAAGGCGGCGAGACCGCGGTCATCGGGCTTAAGGGGCACATCCTCAAAGTCGATTTTCCTGCGGAATACAGTAACTGGCAGAGTGTTACTCCCGAATCGTTGATCGATGCCAAGATCATCAAGGTCCCCATGCAAAAGCAGATTATCAAGGCCTTGCAGAAATTGGCCAAGGAAGCAAACGAGGTCGTTATCGCGACCGACTTTGACCGCGAAGGCGAGTTAATCGGTGCCGACGCGGTTCATTTAATTGAGGAAGTAAATCTTAAAGTCGACGTAAAACGGGCCAGGTTCTCAGCCATTACCAAGCAGGAGATAGACAGGGCGTTTGGAAATCCCGAAGACCTCTACACCAACCTGGCACAGGCCGGAGAAGCCCGTCAGGATATCGATTTGATCTGGGGGGCTACGCTTACCAGATTTCTTTCGCTCGCCTCAAAAAGGCTTGGGCACCAGTTCCTTTCAGTCGGCCGCGTCCAGAGCCCGACGCTTGCCCTCGTCGTTCAAAGAGAAAAAGAGCGTGAGGCGTTTGTTGTTGAGCCGTACTGGCAGATAAAGGCGACATACGATCACGAAGGCTCAAGATTTATAGCCAGCCATAAGACAGAGAAGTTCTGGGACAAGGCTGAGGCTGAAAAAGTAATTGAGAATGTTAACGGAGTTAGGACCGGTACGGTTACCTCGGTAACCAAGTCGCAGCGCGAGAGCGCGCCGCCGTCGCCGTTTAATACAACCGCGTTTCTAAGCGCGGCGACCAACGTCGGGATATCGACTTCAAACGCCATGAGGATTGCCGAAACCCTGTATATGCGGGGTCTCATCAGCTATCCGAGGGTGGATAACACGGTTTATCCCGATTCGCTCGATCTGCGCGAGCTGTTAGAGATGCTCATGGCCAGCCCCCAGCTCGGGGCGCTTGCTACAGAGCTTCTGAAGCAAAAAGAGCTCAAACCGACGCGCGGTAAAAAGTTTGCAACCGACCACCCGCCGATCCATCCGACCGGTGTGGCCAAGAAAGACGAACTCGACGCCCAGGAGTGGAAGATTTACGAGCTGGTTGTCCGCAGGTTCTATGCGACACTCGCGCCGATCGCTACATCAGAGAGCATGCGAATCGATATCGATACGAACGGGGAGCCGTTCTTCGCACGCGGCAGCAGGGTTGTCAATGAGGGTTGGTTGAAATATTACCCGTACAGCCGTAAAAAGGACGAGGAGCTGCCGGCCGCGCAACAAGGCGATAGCGTCACGTTGATCAATATCGATAGGGAGGATAAAGAGACCCAGCCACCCGCGCGCTACAGCCAGGGCAAGCTCATCCAGAAGATGGAGGAGTTGGGCCTGGGCACGAAAGCCACGCGGCATGAGATCATTAAGAACCTCTACGACCGCGGCTACGTCCATAGCGACCCGATCCAGCCGACCGAGACCGGAATGGCTGTTGCGGAGTCTCTTCTAAAATACGCCGAGCGTATCGCAACGCCTGCGATGACCGCAGAACTTGAACAGGACATGGACGCAATCGCCGAAGGCGCGACAAGCCAGAGCGCGGTTGTTGAGAGATCACGGCAGATGCTTGCCGATATCATGCTTGCGCTGAACAATAAGAAGAGCGAGCTTGGCGAGGAGATCCGCGCCGGCATCCGCGAGGATAAAATCGTCGGCGAATGCCCGAAGTGCGGCTCGCCGTTAAAGATCATCAGGGCCAAGAAGAGCCGCAAGCGGTTCGTGGGATGCACGAATTATCCGGAATGCAGCAATTCTTACCCGCTTCCGCAATACGGCGAGATTATCGCCCTCGGCGAGAAATGTCCCGATTGCGGCAGCCCGAAGATAAAGGTCATGTCGGGCAAGGGCAGGCCGTGGATACTCTGTATCAACCCGAAATGCCCGAGCAAAGAAAAGAAAGGCGAAGCCCCGAAGGTCATTGAGGCGGCAGAAGAAGTCGAAGAGCGAAAAGCCGTAGCGGAATAATTACGCACGCGTTTCGCTAGCTGTCATTCTGAAGGAGCAAATAGCGATTAATTGTCATTCTGAAGAAGCAAATAGCGATTAGCAAACAGCGATTAGATGTCATTCTGAAGAAGCAAACAGCGAATAGTGAACGGCGACTAGCTGTCATTCTGAAGGAGCGATTAGCAATTG
>NZ_PFNG01000117.1:0-6041 GCF_002791875.1 Candidatus Aquicultor secundus
ACGCTTCTTAGAAAGGTATATCAAAGCTTAGACGCACTTAAGTGACAGAAGTGCGTGAGTGCCCGCTAGATTCTTCACTTCGTTCAGAATGACATGCAAGGATCCTAAATTCGATTAAGAACGGCTAGACGGGTGAATGGATTGGCATTGAAAGATATAAAAAATATAAAAGATATATATGTTTTAGGGATTGAGAGTTCGTGTGATGAGACCGGGGCGGCGATTGTGAGAAACGGGACCGATGTGGTTGCGAGTGTCGTCGCGTCGCAGATCGAGTTTCATCAAAAATTCGGCGGGGTGGTACCCGAGATCGCATCGCGCAAGCACCTTGAGATGCTCAATCCGGTGCTTGATGATGTGCTCGAAAAGGCGCAGTTAACATATGAGGATTTAGATGCGGTGGCCGTTACCATCGGCCCCGGGCTTGTCGGAGCGTTGCTTATGGGACTGGGGGCCGCCAAGGTTATATCCTACGTCAAAGGCTTGCCGCTTGTCGGGGTGAATCATATCGAAGGGCATATCTACGCCAACCTCATCGACCATCCGGATTTAAAACCGCCGCTTATCTCTCTGGTTGTCTCGGGCGGGCATACCATGCTCGTCTATATGGAGGACTTCGGTATATACGAGCCGCTTGGCCAGACGCTGGATGATGCCGTGGGTGAGGCATACGACAAAGTCGCTTCATTTTTAGGGCTGGGGTACCCCGGCGGTCCGATTATCGATGAGATGGCCAAAAAAGGCGACCCGACAGCGATACAATTCCCGAGGGCGATGCTAAAAAAAGGCGAGTTAAACTTTAGCTTAAGCGGCCTAAAGACGGCGGTGTTAAACTACGTATCACACCTTAACCTCGATGCGCACGAGCTTCCCTTGCATGACCTAACCGCTAGTTTCCAAGCCGCCGTTGTCGATGTGCTGGTCGTTAAGACGATCCGGGCGGCACGGGAAAAGGGAGTTGATAAGATTGTTCTGGCCGGAGGCGTCGCCGCTAACAGCTATCTTAGAGAGCGCATGATTGCAGAGACGAAGCGCGAGGGGCTGCTGCTTTACTATCCGCATATATTCCTTTGCACCGATAACGCCATAATGATTGCGGTTGCCGGTTATTATAGATACCTGGCCGGTGATAGAATAACTCTTGAGGCCAACCCGATTCCGAATTTGAGGCTCGGGCAAAAGATCGAGGCCTAAGTGTTGATAGTAAGCCCACGTGCAAAGGCCGGGTTGAGAATTTGAAACACTTCTCAAAAGACACGCTTATTAACTTTCTTCTGGCAATCGTTTCGGGATCGCTGCTGGCGCTTGCCTTTCCATCCCCATCGATCGGCAGTTTCGCGCTCGTCGGGCTTATTCCGCTGCTCTTCGCGCTGCAGAGAAGCAACGCCAAGGGCGCTGCACTCCTCGGGTTTATCTTTGGCCTATCGTTCTTTCTTACTGTTCTTTACTGGATTCAGGTCTTCGGCTTTATCGCATGGATAGCGCTGGCGAGCATGCTTTCGCTCTGGATGGTTCTTTTTGCGCTCGGCGTCTGGATTGTTATGCGCACATTTAAAGGGACCGCGCAGTTTGTCATCATTCCTGCACTCTGGGCGCTTTGTGAGTTGGGGCGCGCGCTGGGACCGTGGGGTTTTGCGTGGGCGAATCTCGGCTCAACCGCCAATAATCCCTATCTGCTTCAGCTTGTCTCATATATCGGGGAGTACGGCCTCGGGTTTGTTTTTGTTATGGTCAACCTGATCGGCCTCAGGGCTATCGAGGCGGTCATCGCATGGGTTGAAAGCCGTGATCGACAATGGATTGCCGCACGGACAAGGCTTGCTGCTTTAGGCCTTGTAACACTAATCGCATCGGTTTCGATCTGGCCCGCAGCCGGCGCAATTATGGTCGAGGCCACCGGCCCAAATGGGGCAGGGGCGCAAACGCAAACTACTGAATCGCTTAAAGAGCCATCTACGATTAAGGTTGCCATCATTCAGGCAAACGTCCCCCAGAGCCTTAAGGCCGATACCGGAAACGACGACGCGATCAAGGCGCGGTATCTTGCCATGACCAAAGAGGCGCTCAAGTCAAAGCCCGACCTCATCATCTGGCCGGAGAGCGCACTGGTATCATCTATAAGCAACGAGCAGGACTTTTTAGAAGAGGTAAACAAGCTTCTCATCCCGAAAAAGACATCGCTCATCTTTGGTTGTTTTGAAGACGAAGCGGATCTCATCCATAACGATGCTTTTTATTTCGATCGTTTTGGAAGGCGACAGGCATATCGTAAGATTCACCTGGTTCCGTTCGGCGAGTATATCCCCATGCGAAGCCTCGTCGAGCGGATAAACAACCTGGCCACACTTGTTCGTAATATCACCCCGGGAACCGATTGCAAGGTTTTTGAATTTCCCGGACAGATACAGAGAGGGCAAGAAGGCTCTGCGCGCACCGATGCGGCCATACGCAGCATCGGCAGATTTTCGACGGTTATCTGCTTTGAATCATGCGATTCGCCGCTCGTTGGCAAGATGGTAAACGCCGGGGCACAGGCCCTTGTCGTTATTACCAACGACGGCTGGTTCGGCAAAACCGCCGCCCTCGAGCAGCATTTCCGCATAACGCAGATGCGGGCCGCCGAGTACGGCATCCCGGTTATCCAGATGGCAAACACGGGCATCTCCGGCATCATCGACAGTAATGGCCGGATAACCGCTAAGTCGGGTGCTGAACAACAACAGATACTCTCGGGTACCCTCGAATTTTCACCGGGAACGAGCTTTTTTGCAAGATACGGCCGCCTGATGCCGTACCTTTACCTGGCGATCGTACTGGCTGGGGCTTTATACGGGCTTGCGGTTAAGCTGAAAGCAGCCCCAAGTTTATACAAAAACTAATGTTTAACTATGCAGAAAATTGGCAAAAATTTATGATGGCGTGTTGATTTAGCAAAGGCTGTATTGTAATATTGTTTTGGCACTCTACAAGATAGAGTGCTAAAAATACTGTTGGGAGGGTTGTATTTCATGAACCTAAAACCATTGCGTGATCGCGTAGTGATCAAACCGATTGAGGCGGAGGAAACTACGAAAAGCGGGATTGTTATCCCGGATACCGCCAGGAAGGAAAGGCCTCAGGAGGGGGAGGTTGTTGCTGTCGGGGGTGGCAAGCTCGACGACAAAGGCAAGGCAGTGCCAATGGAAGTTAAAGTCGGCGACAAGGTAATCTACTCAAAATACGGCGGCAGCGAGATCAAAATAGAAGATCAGGATTATCTTATTATGAGAGAAGAAGATATTCTGGCTGTTGTTAGCCAATAACATGTTCGTCAAGACTATTTCTGTTTATGCATAGTTTAAAGAATTATTAAGCATTTTGAGGAGGGAAACCAGTATATGCCGAAAATCATTGAATTCAATGAAGAGGCACGGCGTAGACTTGAGGCGGGCGTTAACAAACTCGCCGATACCGTAAAAGTTACGCTAGGTCCAAAAGGAAGAAATGTCGTAATCGACAAGAAGTTCGGTGCGCCGACGATCACCCACGACGGCGTGACCGTAGCAAAAGAGATCGAGCTTGAAGATCCGTATGAGAATATGGGCGCGCAGCTCGCAAAAGAGATCGCGACTCAAACTAACGACGTTGCCGGTGACGGAACAACCACCGCGACAATTCTCGGTCAGGCAATCGTGCGTGAGGGCATGAAGAATGTGGCCGCAGGTTCCAACCCGATGTTCCTGAAAAGAGGTATCGACAAGGCCGTTCAGGCCGCTGTTGACGAGATTAAAAGCATTGCCAAGAGTATTGATACCAAGGAAGAGATCGCATCCGTTGCGACAATTTCCGCCGCCGACCCTGAGATCGGTAACTTAATCGCAGATGCAATGGATAAGGTGGGGAAAGACGGCGTCATTACTGTTGAGGAATCACAGACGATAGGAACCCAACTTGAGGTCGTCGAGGGTCTGCAGTTTGACAAGGGCTATATCTCACCATACATGGTCACAGATACGGAGAGAATGGAAGCCGTTCTAGACGAGCCGCTCATCCTCATCGTCAACATGAAGATTGCCGCAATCGCTGATCTTCTTCCCATTCTTGAGAAAGTAATGCAGGCAGGCAAGCCGCTCTTTATTATCGCCGAGGATGTCGAGGGAGAAGCTCTCGCGACACTTGTCGTCAATAAGATCCGTGGCACGTTCACCGGTATTGCTGTAAAGGCCCCGGGATTTGGCGAGCGCCGCAAGGCAATGCTGCAGGACATCGCAATCGTTACCGGCGGCCAGGTTGTAACCGAGGAGCTTGGCATCAAGCTCGACACAGTAACCGTCGATATGCTCGGTCGCGCAGGCCGTGTTCGCATAACCAAGGACGAGACGGTTATCGTTGACGGCGCGGGCAAGGCCAAGGATATCCAAGGCCGCATCGCACAGATCAAGAAAGAGATCGACATGAGTGACTCCGAGTTTGACCGTGAAAAACTCCAGGAGCGCCTTGCTAAACTATCCGGCGGCGTTGCCGTTATCCGCGTGGGTGCGGCGACCGAGACCGAGATGAAAGAAAAGAAACACCGCATTGAAGACGCACTCTCCGCAACTAAAGCTGCTGTTGAAGAGGGCATAGTCCCCGGCGGCGAGGTAACTCTCATCAATATAATCCCAGCTCTTGCTAATCTCGACAACGTGCTCGAAGGCGACGAGAAAGTCGGCGCTCAGATTATCTCGCGTGCGCTCGAAGCCCCACTTCGCCAGCTTGCGGCAAACGCGGGCTATGAGGGCTCGGTTATCGTCGAGAAGATCAAAGGTATGGACAAAGGCCAGGGTCTTAATGTCGTAACCGGCAAGTTCGGCGACATGATGAAGGATGGTGTTATCGACCCGGCGAAAGTCACGCGCTCGGCGCTCCAGAACGCGGCTTCGATCGCAAGCCTCATTCTTACCACCGAGGCTGCGATTGCCGATAAGCCCGAGGAAGCAGGTGCCGGTGGCGGAATGCCCGGCATGGGCGGTATGGGCGGCATGATGTAGAACCTGCTGCTACCAGGCGTTTAGGCGCCAATGCAGGAAGCAATATAGGGGCGGGGTCTAATGACCCCGCCCTTTTGTAACAACAAAGTCACATATTTACCTAGCTTATTTTCCGCTATCGTTGTATCATTAATACAGTGATAATCGCCCGAGTATCTTCAACGAGGAAGCACTTCTCATGTTGATTTTGAACTCCGCCGGTACGAAGCTCTTGTCGTTTTGCTGAACTAGAACCTACAACACACTTCGGCGATTCTGCCGTGATTTTTACGTCTCGGGATAATTACAACTTTCAAAGGTATTTATCAGGTTCTCAGGGTATCTTTAGCAGCTAAGAATTCTTATCGGTCAATTGATGTGTGATCGAGTGCTAGGAGGCAGTTATGCAAAACGTTAAATGCACCTCAAACGATCATGAATGCCCGGAAAATCTGGATATCTGCTGCCAGTTCTGCCTACGCAATTATTCACCATGTGCCGGAAAATGCTCCGGGTGTTGGGACGAGGCGAAAGAGAACGGATATATAGTTGAGCCGCGCGTCGCCGTGAAGCCGGTCGCAAGGGCAGTAAGGAAACCGGATTTGCCGACCCCGGTTGTATAAGTACCACCGGCACATCTTACGTAGTCCACGGCATTTATCCCACCCAAGGTTGGTGGGATTTTATTGTTGGATGTGAACTTTTCTTGACACAAGCAATCTGCGGGTGTAAGATAATCAAAATTTTACCCATGGAATTGAGCAATAAAATAACTAGTCGACAGCTACATGCGTGGCGACGAGGCCCAGGATGCTTAACCCGATAGGGATAGAAAGCGCTGGGTTTTTTATAAAAGCCGTGGAGTTGCCATTACCAACTAGTGCCAGAACACCATAATTATTGTGTCATTCTGAGCGAAGCGAAGAATCTAGAGAACACTCACACAGACTGCTGTTGCCTGTCATTCTGAGCGAAGCGAAGAATCTAGCGGGCACTCACAAACTTCTGTCACTGAGCTTGTCTAAGCTTAGACCCTCCTGCATATGCAGAAGG
>NZ_PFNG01000251.1:0-1201 GCF_002791875.1 Candidatus Aquicultor secundus
TGGAAAGGGGACGTTGTTGAAATAGTGAACTTAATAGCAATTTTTGAGCTTTGCCCGCTCAAATATGCAGGAGCTTTGGCATAGATAGAGAATCTTCAAACTATCGGCTATCGAGCCATCGCAACATTATATGATTGGGATGCGCATTTTGCGTATAATGCATATTGAATAGAATCTATTTTCTATTCTCAATTTTCTATTATCTAGATCGGGGGTTGGCGCTGTGTGGACTTATTAAGACGGTTACGGCTTACATTTGCCCTTTTTGCACTGGTCGTAGCACTAGGAATTACAGGATACATGGTGATTGAGGGCTGGTCGTTTACGGATGCCGCTTACATGACCGTTATAACGATAACGACGGTCGGGTATCGTGAAGTTCATCCTCTTGATGTCACAGGGCAGTTCTTTACGATGCTTCTTGTTTTTGCGGGTGTGGGGATAGCGTTTTACCTTTTTGTATCGATAGCGGAATTCATGATTGAAGGGCATCTATCAGGCATATTAACGGAGAGAAGAGTGGAGAGAGAAATAAGAACACTGGAAAATCACTATATCTTATGCGGTTACGGCAGGGTCGGCGAGAACGTTGCAGATGAGTTCAGGGCGTCACATTCGCCGTTCGTGATCATAGAGAATAACCCCGGCAGGGTGCAGGAGTGCCGCGACCGGGGCTTCTTGTGTATTGAAGGCGATGCCTCAAGCGACGAGATTTTGTTGAAAGCGGGGGTCGAACGGGCAAGCGGCTTGGTGGCTGCCGTCGACAACGATGCGGATAACGTCTTCGTCACCCTGACCGCGCGTGTACTAAACCCGAAGATCGATATCGTCGCCCGCAGCATTCTGGCCGAATCAAGAGAAAAGTTGATTCGCGCGGGTGCAAACAGGGTGGTCTCACCGAGTATAATTGGCGGCAAACGAATGGCATCCATACTTGTACGACCGTTGGTATCGGACTACCTCGATGTCGTTACGTTTGGCGACGACCTGGAATACCGGCTTGAAGAGTTGGCGGTCAGCAGCACATCGAAATGTAGGGGGAAAACGCTGGCGGAGACGGATATACGTAAGCGCACCGGGGCGGTAATCCTTGCAATTAAAAAGAGGTCGGGGGAATTTAACACGTCGCCGACGGCAACGACCGTACTCGAGCAAGCCGATCACGTAGTAATTCTCGGTACGCGCGGGCAACTGGATGCGG
>NZ_PFNG01000251.1:1220-7198 GCF_002791875.1 Candidatus Aquicultor secundus
GCTTGTAAGCCTATATGTGAATGCCAATTCCTAGGAGGTAAGAGTGGATCTAAAGACTTATGTGAGGGACATACCGGACTGGCCCAAAGAAGGGGTGATGTTTCGCGACATAACACCGCTTCTTGGAAATAAGGAGAGTTTTAAGTACGCGATCGACTCAATCGCCGATCACTACAAAGACAAGAACATCGACATAGTGCTTGGAGCAGAGGCACGGGGCTTTATCCTGGCAAGCGCCCTGGCATATAGGCTCGGTTGCGGATTTGTTCCCGCGAGAAAGCCGGGTAAACTGCCATATAATACACTAAGCGCAGAATATGAGCTTGAGTATGGCGTCGACTCTCTTGAAATGCACGAGGACGCAATAAAGCCGAGCGAGCGTGTCCTGGTAGTCGATGATGTTATAGCGACGGGCGGTACTGCTGCTGCAAAAGTAAAGCTGGTCGAGCAACTTGGAGGAACGATAGTCGGAGTAGCGTTTTTAATCGAACTCAGCTTCTTAAACGGGCGCTCCAAGCTCGAAGGGCAAGACGTGTTTTCTCTTATCACGTATTAGAATTATTAGAATTTGAGCTTTGAAACTGATAATGAAATAGAAGATAACCCCCTGTTGCGGCAGGGGGTTATCGATCCCGGCGATCCCTAAGCGGCATAACGGGGAAGTTATGCCGTCTTCTTTGCGCGAGTGATCAGGTCGTGAACAGTCGCGCCCCCAAGCAGGCCGGCCATATGCGTCGTCAAGTTATCCGATAACCAACCATGTAGATCATCTGCGGAATTGAAATTCTTTTCCTTGATCATCGGCTTGAACTCGTTCATGAAATCCTCAGGAAAGTTCCTGTCCTCGAGAGCTTTTATAATATCGTTGCCTGACGCGGGATAGGACAGGCCATCGATAACGTTATCGAGATTATACGTCATAGCCATCACATCACCCCCACTCATGTGTATTTAACTTTTAAAGTTTCCCATAATCCCGATTTTAAACGCGATTCTAAATTCTGGCTCCTGCTTTTGGATTGCTTTTTAGCTTGTCAAATGGTATAGAAATGAGAGGGGATAATAACAATATAATAAATAGCCTGCCGGGCTTTACACGGTAAATGAGGTCACAGAAGGATAGTTGAATGAAAGTACTGTTATCGGGTAATGAGGCGATAGCGCATGGAGCGTATGTCGCTGGTGTAACTATGGCCACGGGTTATCCGGGCACGCCGAGCACCGAAATACTAGAAACTATTGTGAAATACGATGAGATAGAAGCTGCATGGGCGCCCAATGAGAAAGTAGCGCTTGAAGTCGCTATAGGTGCATCGTTGGCCGGCTCAAGGGCTTTGGTTACGATGAAGCACGTGGGGCTTAATGTCGCAGCCGACCCGCTGTTTACGCTCGCATACACGGGAGTAAACGGCGGGCTCGTTATTGTCTCGGCCGACGACCCGGGGATGCATAGCTCGCAGAACGAGCAGGATAACCGTAATTACGCTAAGGCCGCAAAAATTCCGATGCTTGAGCCGAGCGATAGCCAAGATGCGGTATTGTTGATCGATGAGGCATTTAATATAAGCGAGATATTCGACACCCCCGTAATTCTGAGAACGACGACGAGGGTAAACCACTCGAAATCGCTTGTCGAGGTCGATGTCGAGAGGGTAAGGAAAGAGGAAACATACGAGAAAAATCCGCAGAAGTATGTGATGATTCCGGCGCATGCCAAGAGTCGCCGCGAGGTGGTCGAGAACCGGCTCAACGCGCTCTCCGAGTTTGCCGAGCAGTTCCGTGGAAACCGCGTTGAATGGGGAAACCGCCATATCGGGTTTATAACCAGCGGTGTTTCATACCAATATGTAAAAGAGGCGTTTCCCGACGCATCGGTTTTGAAACTTACCATGACTTATCCGCTGCCAAGGAAACTTATTACTGATTTTATCGAGCAGGTCGAGCAGGCGATCGTTGTCGAAGAACTCGATCCGTTTATCGAAGAACAAATAAAGATATGGGGGCTTTCGGTATCGGGCAAAAGGTTTATTCCGGCAATTGGCGAACTTAATCCCGATATAATACGAGGGTCTCTGGCGGACAAAGAAGATGACGCCTTAGAGGAATCGGAGGCGCTTGATATTGAGTTGCCCGGCAGGCCGCCGATGCTCTGCCCGGGATGTCCGCACAGAGGTGTGCTCTATACATTAAATAAACTAAAATTGGTAGTAACCGGCGATATCGGGTGCTACACGCTTGGCGTATTACCGCCGCTCGAAGCGATGGATACCTGTATTTGTATGGGCGCAAGCATTGGCAACGCCACCGGTTTTCAGAAAGCGACGGGCAGAAAAGACGTCGTCGCAGTCTTGGGAGACTCGACGTTCGTGCATTCAGGGATTACACCGCTTATCGATGCCGTCTACAACCGTGGCTTTACAACGGTGATTATTCTCGACAACCGCACGACGGCAATGACCGGCCGGCAGGACCATCCGGGAACCGGAAAAACGCTAAAAGGCTACGACGGCCCCCCGCTTGATCTCGAAATGATAGTAAGAGCGACCGGCATACAGTCGGTGAAAGTAATCGACCCTTATGATCTTAAAGTCGTAAAGGAAGCCATAAAAGAAGAAACCGCAAAAGACGAACCATCGGTAATCATATTTAGAAGAGCGTGCCTGCTCGTCGAGAGGCCTAATACTAAGCCGTTTATGGTGACAGGCGCATGTAATGGCTGCAAGGCCTGTGTCAAGCTAGGGTGCCCTGCAATTTCATGGAAAGAAAAACGTGCCCAAATCGATCCGGAGATATGCTCAGGCTGTGAAGTGTGCGTCCAGGTATGCAAGAAGGATGCCGTTGTCGAGTATGCAAAGGTCGACCGGGGCGCAGGAATATAATGGAGAGCATATGATAAGCGTGATAAGCGACGTTAAGAATATATTACTGGTAGGAGTAGGCGGACAAGGGATCGTCCTGGCGGCCGATGTTTTATCACAGGTGCTGGTGAGCGCCGAGTATGACGTCAAAATGTCGGAGATCCACGGCATGAGCCAGCGCGGCGGCAGCGTCAACACGATGGTACGATTTGGAAGCAAAGTATTCTCTCCGCTCATCGATAAAGCGAAAGCCGAGTACATCCTTGCATTCGAACAACTCGAAGCCCTGAGATGGAGCGATTACCTGAAGCCTGGCGGCGTGTTTATCATGAATACCCAAAAGATAGAGCCCCTTCCCGTGCTTCTTGGAAAGGCGCGTTATCCGCAAAACATAGACGAACTTATCCGCGGCAAAGGTATCAACCTTCTCGCGGTGGATGCGGATAGCCTTGCAGAAGAAGCGGGCAGCAAGAAAGCGGCAAACATAGTTCTCCTGGGATGCCTGGCGGCGCTCATGCCGATCGATCGGGGCGTCTGGTATGCGGCCATCGAGCGCAGGGTACCGCCAAAAACCGTGGACATAAACAAACGGGCTTTCGATATCGGATACGATCTTACATCCAAACCCGCCTTTATCGTCTAAGACGAGTCTTACGAATAGAGGTAACGAGGAGACACAGGTAGGATTACCAGGACATATGAATGACATCCAAGAATCTTCGAATGTGAAAGTAGAAATCAACACGTGAAAGGGGGGAAAGGATAGTATTTCTTGCAATATGTAACATTTATAACATGTAATCTAATGGGAGGTAAGCGGATGAAGAAATGGATTGTAGCATTGCTGATCGTCTCGTTTGCGATTTTCGCGCTGGGATGTCAGGCGGCTAAGACTGAGAAGACCCAAACCAACACGGGTTCGAGCGACACATCAAAGGAAGCGTCTAACGAGCCATATGTTGTTGGAGCGGTAGTATCGGTCACGGGTCCGACGGCAGCGCTTGGCGTACAGGAGAAAAACACGCTTTTAATGGAAGCAGATAAGATTAATAAGGCAGGCGGGATCAACGGTCATAAAATCGACCTTAAGATTGAAGATGATCAGAGCGTTGCGACAAACGCTGTTATCGCTGCAAGCAAGTTGATAGACCAGGAACATGTTATCGCGCTTATAGGTGGTACGGGCAGCCCTGCTACCCTGGCTATGAAACCAAAAACAGCCGAGGCGAAAATACCGCAGATCGCAATGGCCGCCGGAATTAAAATTACCGAAGCGCCGAATGAGTGGATCGTCAGAACGGCTCAGAGCGACGCGGTGGCGGTGCAAAAGGTAATCGATTACATGAGCAAAACATTGAAGATCAAGAAATTCGCTATCCTCAGCGATGCCAACGCCTTCGGGCAGAGCGGTTCGACAGAGCTGAAGAAACTGGCCCCAAAAGCCGGGCTTGAGGTCGTAGCTTCTGAAACATATAAGACAGATGATACGGATGTCAGCTCTCAGTTAACCAAGATTAACGGCGCAAAACCCGACGTCGTTGTAGTATGGGGTACCAACCCCGGCCCTGCTGTTGCGGCCAAAAATATGAAAACATTAGGCATGAAAATGCCTTACATAGGCAGTCACGGCATAGCAAATAAGACGTTCCTTACACTTGCCGGCTCTGCAGCGGAAGGCATCGTCTTCCCGGCCGGAAAGATCCTGGTTCCAAGCTCGGCGACAGGTGATCAGGCGGATGTGATCAAGACCTTCACGGCCGATTACAAAGCAAAATACGGCGAGAATCCGAACTCGTTCGCAGGCCACGCATATGATGCAATAAATATCCTTGCGAATGCGCTCAAAGAGGCCGGAAGCAACAACGAGAAGCTACGCGATGCGATCGAAAAGACGAAAGACTTTGTCGGCATCAGCGGCATCTTTACCTACGGTGCGGATAACCACGACGGCACCACCTCCTCCGATATGATCATGGTAGAGGTTAAAGACGGAAAGTGGATCGAGAAGAAGTAAGTATCGGTAACGAAACCGATTACTATGAATAACTCAATGCCAACAAACAAGGAGAGCGGGCTCACTACCCGCTCTCCTTTATTCATTGGCGGCAAGGGGTTAAACGTGCAGGTGAGGCAAATTGCTGAGTCTAGCGCAACCCTGCAAAACCGTGTATCCTATGGATAGCCAAAAAAACCGGCGTTTCGACCATCAAACAAGCTCATATCGGCTTGGTTACTTAAGGTGTGATCGCGGCTTAGATGCAGTTTGATCAATTCATGCAATACCTAATAAGCGGAATAACGAGCGGAAGCATTTATGCGTTAATAGCGCTGGGCTTCACGTTAATATATAACTCCACGCAACTCATAAACTTCGCACAAGGCGAATTTGTAATGCTCGGGGGATTGATTACCGTATCCCTTTATACGGCGGCCGGGCTTCCGCTGGTACTCGCAATTATTATCGCAATAGCGATCGTTACGGCAATTGGGGTGATATTCGAACGTCTGGCAATACGGCCTTTGCGCAACTCGTCCATAATTACCCTGATCATAGTAACCGTTGGCGCCTCGATCCTTTTTAAAAACGTGGCCATGATACTATGGGGACGCGACCCGCAAACGCTGCCGCCGTTTACCGGCGACAAGCCAATACCGGTGCTCGGCGCATCGGTGGTCCCGCAAACCATCTGGGTGGTCTGTATACTGCTGGTTACCGTTATCCTGCTTCAAGTGTTCTACAAACGCTCGATTATCGGCAAAGCGATGAAGGCTTGCTCGATCAATCCATCGGCGGCGCAGTTGATGGGGATAAATACCTCGTCCATCGTCATGCTCTCGTTTGCTATGAGCGCGGCGTTTGGTGCGGTAGCGGGCATCCTTATCACACCTATTTCAATGACAAGCTACTCGGTGGGGAGTTTCCTCGGTCTAAAAGGGTTTGCAGGCGCGGTTCTCGGCGGGCTGGACAATCCGCTTGGAGCGGTCGTCGGCGGTCTTCTGTTGGGCGTACTGGAGTCCTTAAGCGTCGGCGTAATCGACTCGGGATACAAAGATGCGATCGCGTTTTTGATATTGCTGCTGGTTCTTTTCTTTAAGCCGAGCGGAATTCTCGGCGCACGC
>NZ_PFNG01000251.1:7207-13049 GCF_002791875.1 Candidatus Aquicultor secundus
CTATGGCGCTCCTGCCGTTTATAGTTTCAAATAACTACTACATCAAGATACTCATCGTTCTTGGGATCAACACGATCATCGTCTTGGGCTTGAATCTTTTGATGGGTGCCGCAGGGCAGGTCTCAATCGGTCACGCGGCATTTTATGGGATAGGCGCCTACGCCTCGGCGATCGTTACCACCAAGTACGGCCTCTCGCCCTGGTTCGGATTGGCGGCCGCCGTTGTGCTGGGCGGCCTGGTCGCATATGCAATAGCCATGCCGACATTACGGTTAAAAGGTCACTATCTCGCGATGGCAACCCTGGGTTTTGCAGAGATCGTGCATGTGTTGTTCCTAGAGCTGAGAGATTTAACCGGCGGTACGGACGGCCTTTACGGTTTACCCGCTATTACCGTAGGAGGGTTCAGCTTCGAGACACCGTTAAAGCTCTATATGCTGGTGCTGGTCTTTGTTGTCTTGAGCCTCGTACTATCACTCAACATCGTCCACTCAAGGGTCGGGCGGGCGCTCAGGGCGGTCCATGGCAGCGAGATTGCAGCCGCATCGTCCGGTGTCGATACCGCAAAATACAAGATACAAGTGTTTGTGCTGAGCGCTGTTTTGGCAAGCATCGGAGGAAGTTTTTACGCGCATATGGCGGGTTACGTGAGCCCCGAATCGTTTACGCTCGGCATCTCGATTACGCTGGTAACAATGGTGGTCGTTGGTGGGATGTCGAATGTATGGGGGGCGGTTATCGGTGCATCGACTTTAACGGTCCTCGAGGAGTACCTCAAAGCATATGACGATTACAACATGGTAATATTCGGCGGGATTCTCATCCTTGCCATGGTCTTTATGCCACAAGGCTTGGTGGGAGCAGGCGCGAAACTGGTGAGCGTTTTCAAACGGCGCTCCGTTATACTCCCGGATGCGGCAGGTGAGAACAGTGCCGCTTCTTGATGTTGTAAACCTCACCAAACAGTTCGGCGGGCTCACCGCTGTAAACGAGGTGAGTTTTAGGGTTTACAGGGACCAGGTAAAAGCGATCATCGGCCCGAACGGGGCCGGCAAGACAACCGTTTTTAATCTGCTCACAGGCGTCGATAAACCAACGTCGGGCACCGTGTTATTCGATAACCACGATATAGCGGGCAAAAAGCCGCACGTGGTAACAAAAACCGGAATCGCAAGGACTTTTCAGAACACACAATTATTCGCAAACATGAGCGTCCTGGAAAACGTCATGGTGGGGCGCCATGCGCGCATGAACTGCGGCATATTCAGATGCATGCTCGGCCTGCCGGCGGTACGGCGAGAGGATGCCGAAAGCAAAGAAAAAGCCCACTCGCTCCTGAAGCTTGTGGGATTGGAGAAAAAGGCGGATAAGCCCGCGGATGACTTGCCCATTGGCGAACGCCACCTTCTTGAGATAGCGCGGGCGCTGGCGACCGAGCCGAGGTTGATCCTGCTCGACGAACCGGCGGCCGGTCTCAACAACGAAGAAACGGCCTGTCTTGCAGAGATCATCTATAAGATAAAGGGCAACGGCATAACGGTTCTTCTGGTCGAACACGACATGAGCCTGGTTATGGAGATATCGGATGAGGTAGTTGTTCTTAATTTTGGCGCGAAAATCGCGGAGGGACCCCCGCTTCTTATTCAGCAAGACGAGCAAGTTATACAGGCATATCTCGGTCAGGCGGTGCATGATGCTTAACGTAAGCGATCTTGATGTGTCGTACGGCCATGTCAGGGTGCTGAAAAACGTAAACATAGCGGTTGAAAAAGGCGAGATCGTCACGATAATCGGGTCGAACGGCTCAGGAAAATCAACTCTTTTGCGAACAATCTCTGGAATAATTAGGCCCAATTCAGGTAAGATAAAATTTGGCGGGGACACAATCGAACGAGTGCCTGCAGAAAAAATGGTAGCCCGTGGCATGTCGCATGTGCCGGAGGGCAGGCAATTGTTCGGAGCGCTTAGCGTGCTGGAAAACCTGCAGCTCGGCGCATACATAAGGCTCAGGAGCAGGAAGGAATCAAAGAGACAGGTTGCTGAAGATATGCAGTTTGTCTTCAGTATGTTTCCGGTCCTTAAGGAGCGCGAGAACCAGCCCGCAGGCACTCTAAGCGGAGGCGAACAGCAAATGCTTGCAATCGGTCGGGCGCTTATGTCAAAACCCAAGCTGTTGCTTCTCGATGAGCCGTCGATGGGGCTTGCCCCGATCATTATCCAGAAAATTTTTGCTACCCTGAGGGAACTGCGAGAGAAAGGCCTTACCTTGCTGCTTGTCGAGCAGGACGCTACGGTTGCCTTAAGCATAGCCGATCGCGGCTACGTTCTGCAAAACGGTGAGGTAGTAATGCACGACACGGGCAGTAATCTTTTAAATAACGATGAGGTCAAAGCAATCTATTTCGGCCATAGAAAACACGCACATTAAGTACAGCGAAGGGCGATTAGCGATTACGGCGCACACCCATTCGCCGATCTTAAGTAAGGATAACAATGATTTGGAACCCCGAGTACGAGTGTATCGACAGGAACAAACTAAGGGAGCTGCAGCTAAAACGCCTGCAAACCCTTATAAAGTGGGTCTACAACGAGGTTCCTTTCTACCGGAATAAGCTGAGCGATGCGGGTGTAAAGCCGCAGGATATAAAATCCCTAGAGGATGTCGCGAAGCTACCGTTTACCACGAAAACCGACCTGAGGGACAACTATCCCTTCGGGATGTTCGCCGTGCCGATGGAAAATGTCGTAAGGGTTCACTCATCATCGGGCACGACAGGCAAACCTATCGTCGTTGGATATACGAGGGCGGATATAAACACCTGGTCCGAGCTTACCGCCAGGGTTGCCATGGCGGGCGGCGCGACCTCAAAGGATATCGCCCATGTGGCTTTCGGCTACGGCCTGTTTACCGGCGGGTTCGGCATGCATGCGGGTCTCGAGCGCATCGGAGCCTCAGTTGTGCCGGTATCCACCGGAAACACAGAGCGCCAGATCATGATAATGAAGGATTTCGGCACAACAGTGCTTGTGAGCACACCATCGTATGCCCTGCACATCGCCGAAGTCGGAGAATCGATGGACGTTGATTTCTCCAAGTTACCGCTGCGGGTCGGGCTTTTCGGAGCGGAGCGGTGCAGCGAGAAGCTGAGGAAAGAAATCGAGTCGAAGCTGTGTATTTCGGCAACCGATAACTACGGCCTGACTGAGGTTATGGGCCCCGGTGTGGCCGGGGAGTGCGAGGTTAAAAACGGTCTGCATATAAACGAAGACCATTTCCTCGTCGAGACGATCGACCCGGAGACAGGGGAGCGATTGCCCGAGGGGAGCGAAGGCGAACTGGTGTTTACAACACTTACAAAGGAGGCCTTCCCCGTAATACGCTACCGAACAAGGGATCTGACCAGGCTGCTTATGGACCCATGCGGATGCGGAAGGACTATCGCCCGAATGGAAAAGGTAAAAGGCCGCACCGATGACATGCTTATTATACGGGGAGTAAATGTCTTCCCGTCGCAAATAGAGAGCGTCCTGTTTGAAATAGAGGGCATAGAGCCGCACTACCAGATAATCGTTGACAGAAAGGGCGCGATGGATCTTATCCGGGTGCTCGTAGAGGTATCAAGCGATATATTCGCAGGGGACATGAAAGAGCTAATGGCGTTTGAGCGAAAGGTCGAAGCGAAACTTCAAACCGTGCTTGGGATAAAAGTCGATGTTAAACTCGTTGAGCCAAAGACGCTGGAAAGAACAAGCGGAAAGGCAAAAAGGGTTATAGATAAACGTGATTTATAAGCAGAGCGCAAACAAAGAACATGATGAACAAGACAACAACTTGCATAGTAAGATTATAAGACATGTGACCGCCTGGTTTCTGCTATTTATGGTCGGGATATTCTTATGGAAAATGTCGCAACCCGTTTTAAAGAATATTAACGCTATGAGCGGGCAAGAGACAACGGCTACCGCCTCGTCGGCCGAGACAACGACGACTATTGCAGCAAAAGGGAAGTCAGTAAAGGCACCCGTAAAAACCCCGGCGAAAACGGTTGTAGCCGCAACGACGACAACGACCGGGTTGCAAAACATGAGACTGCCTTCAGGACAAAATAGGGTTCAAGTGCTGGTCGAGGCTTTAAACGTACGGCAAGCGCCGGATATAAACAGCACCGTAGTCACGAGTATCAGTAAAGGCTCTATCGTCGAGGTTGAAGAGAATAACGGTCGGTGGCTAAAAGTAAGAACCGTAGATAATAACGAGGGATATATAAGCTCAAGCCCAGCGCTAGTACGGGCAGCGCCTTAACCGCCGTGAAGACTATACCATTATCATACCATTATAAAGCTAAAACAGAGGGTAACCGGAGAACAGATGTACCGAGAACCGCAGCAAGAATCAAAGAGCAAAGTATTTGGCATGGCCGGGGATTACTACCGCGTTCGCGTTCTTAAGATGGACGAGGAACTTCCCGCCGACCTTGAATGGCGTGAGGATGTACTCTACAGAGCCCCCAAGACATATCTAAGTAAGTTAAAGGTGACCTACCGTATCGAAATATTAACAAGAGACAACGCCGTTCGCGAAATCGCAAACTTGCGCGACAAAAGGGAAGCGAAAAAACGGTATAGGGCCGTAAAGGAAGACCTCCACGAACTATCCAAGATGAAGTTCGATGAGAAGTACGGGATAGACGACGCAGGTGCGAACATCGAGTCATTAAAGGAACTGCAAATGTTGTTCCAAGAGAAAACAATATTCTTCACCGGCGTTCACCGCAACCCAAAACACTAGACCTCATATCCTCTACCCGCCGGATGAATTGAAGAGATGCTGCAGGTGCTTGTGAACGTGTGCATGTTGTAGAATATGTATTAGTGGTATTAATACATGCACTAATTGTGCTGTTTCCGGTCGGGGGCCGTAGAGACCGGATACCTTAGAATCCATCGAAGCAAAAGCCCTCATACAAGAGGAACGCTATTAACTCTATTAAATGATAACCGTACATATGTGCGCCCAAGAATTAACATTCGCGGCGGGGTGTAAAGAGAAGAAAATGATTGATCGCATAACCGTTTGCTTTCAAACAATTCACAAGCGAATATACGCATATGCAATCAGTTGCAAGTTAACATAACATATATTATGGTAAGCACGATTTGTTAAGGATTAATGAACATATTGTTATTGTGCGTTTGTATGAAAAACCCCCGGTGGTATTAGGATTATACAGGTGCGGTCTTTATTGCCTTTGCATCTGTCGGCTTGTTGCCGGTTCTCTTGCATCCTCCGGTTTCATCTGTGTCGCAAGGTTATCCTATAACCGTATTACTGCCCGCTCTTAGTGCTTGGCTATTCTATCTATTTGGCGCTGTCTCTCTAAGCGTGCTAGCGGATTCGGCCATACTAATTCGGCTATACCGGCTATACTAAAGTTTGATCTTTCGCATTATAGCCTCGAGTTCGGCCGACATTGCGGATAATTCTTGGGCCGAAGCTGCAATTTCTTGTATAGAATCGGTTTGCTCGGCCGCCGACGCGGAAACCTGTTCGGCGGATGCTGCAGACTCCTGCGATGTTGCCGCAATTGCACTAACGGATTTTACCACCAGCTTAACCGAGCCGTTTGCTTCATCAGTACCCGCGGTGTTCTCATCGGTGATTCTGGCAATATCTTCCATAATAGTTTCCATATCGGTTGCTGCAGAGCGCATGCTGTCAATGGCGGTTGCGACTTGTTCGCTCTGATTGTGTACTTCCTGAATCGCCCATAGCATCTCTTTCGTTACGGAGCTTTCTCCCGCATATTAAAAACCTTTTTCGGATAGTAACTACTTAAGAATG
>NZ_PFNG01000251.1:13265-15888 GCF_002791875.1 Candidatus Aquicultor secundus
TTTGAGGCGGAAGTAGATCAACTAAAACCGAATAAGCTTATCTCCTGGCACTCTGTAACGAACGTCAAGCACTTTGGTTCCGTCTACTTTGACCAAGGCAATGGCGGTACAACGGTTACTCTCCGCCTGTTGTTCGATACCGAGAATTTGGCCGACGCACTTATTGAGGACTTGGATCTGTCCCGGGGCGAATTCGAGGGAGCCCTGGAGGAAGCGTTGGCCGGCTATAAGGCCTACTGCGAGCAGATGTGGCGGGCGATTCCTTCAGTTATTTAAGGCGAGTTGGTTTCTGGCTATACAAAGAGGCTTACAACTTCTTCCATTCCTACGTCGACCAGGCCTTTATCCGTGATTTTAAGCTTAGGCACGGTTGCAAGCGTTATAAAAGAGAGCGTCATAAACGGGTCCTCGAGGTGTGTGCCTAAATCGGCCGTGGCTTTTCTAAGCTCCTTTAACCTGGTGTAGACTGTGGTGCTATCATCCTCGGACATAAGCCCCGCTATGCGAAGTTGTAAAGCTGAGAGCACTTTACCTTTATTCACAGCGACGAGTCCGCCCTGTATATCGATAATTGCGTTTACCGCAACGGCGATGTCTTCGTCGTCGACACCTACAACTACTATATTATGCGCATCGTGTGCGATACTGGAGGCGATTGCCCCTGTGCGCAACCCCATACCCTGCACCAAACCCATCGCGAGTTTAACATGGCGGCTATACCGGTTCACAACAGCGACCTTCAGCAAATCCCTGCGTTGATCGCTTACCACGCGGTCGTTTAAAGTCGGAGATGGTACGGTGATTTCCTCTGTCACTATCTCTCCTGGAATGATCTTAATAACCCTGACCTGCGCCCCCTTGGATGGCAAAGCGAAGTCATTCACGCTAACGTTGTTGGTGAAAATGCTGTGCTTAAGCGTTATCGGGGGCTCGTATTTCTCTATGTATTGCAAATCCTGGCCGACGTCGTAAATGATGACCCCGTTTTTAATAACCGTTCGTATATAGACATCGGTTAAATCCTCGAGGATCAGCATGTCGGCAATTCTGCCGGGGGCTATCGCTCCCCTGTCGTTTAATCCATAATGCTGCGACGGATTAAGGCTCACCATCTGTATGACAAGCCTCAAATCGATCCCCTTGGCAATCGCCTTGCGCACGATACTATCCAGATGGCCTTGCTCGATGAGATCGATCGGGCTCAGGTCGTCGGTAACAAGGGCCATGTTGCGTGATGTCATGTAATTAACCGCGGGCAGAAGTGTATTAAGGCTTTTAGCCACGGAACTCTCCCGGACCATCAAAAACATACCGCGGGCGATCTTCTCAAGCCCTTCTTTCAGTTCGGCGGTCTCATGGTCTGAACTTGGTCCGGCCACCAGGTAGGCGTTAAGCCTCTTTCCTTTCAACTCCGGAGCATGACCGGCGATGGGGTTGTTTGCCGCAACCAGTATTTTCTCAAGCGTAGCCGGGCGGCCTGCCATAACGCCGGCTACATCCATTACTTCCCCCAGTCCGATGAAAGCGGGGTCCGAGAGGAGCATCGCGATCTCTTCCCTGCCTATCGAGGCGCCGGTTGTCTCTATCTGGGGCAAAGTTGACGGGACGCTCGATGGCGCCATGAATAAGAAGTCAATTGGTACGGCGCGCGTGGCTTTATGCAGGTAATTGATCCCGGTCAGCCCGGCCACGTTAGCGATCTCGTGCGGATCGGCGATGGCGGTGGTGGTGCCGTGTTTGAGAAGCTCAACAGCAAGTTCTTCGGGTCTGAGCATTGATGTCTCAATGTGCATATGCCCGTCGACAAACCCGGGGACTACGATAGAGCGTTGGATATCTCGCTCGTAGCTCCCGTTATATCGGCCTATGCCCGCGATAATGCCATGGTGTATAGCGATATCCGCAGTCTCAAAAGCGCCGGTAAAGACGTTAACAATCTCTGCGTTTTTAAGCACGAACTCAGCCGGCTCGACTCCGCGCGCCACCTGAATTATTTCATAAAGCTCCTCATAGTCCATGTAGGGATTATTCCTATAAGGCGATATTTTTACACCGTTGCTTGAGCTTAACAAAAGGGGGTTGTCTTAAACGCCGGTGCTCCCGAAACCATCGGCCCCGCGCACGGTCTCATCGAGCTCGTCGACGACGCTGAATGTGACGGATTCCACCTTTTGGATAACCATCTGGGCGATTTTATCCCCCTTTCGCACCTCAAAGGGTTCGGTTTTATCGGTATTGATCAGGATAACGCCGATCTCCCCCCTGTATTTGCTGTCGATAAGCCCGGGAGTGTTTACGATACTGATGCCGTGTTTGAGGGCCAGCCCGCTTCGCGGCTGAACAAAACCACCGTAACCTGCGGGAATGGCTATACTTATACCGGTTGGGATAAGAGCCCTCTCCCCCGCCGGGATCACCTGATCGATTCTACTTCTTAAATCACAGCCCGCGTCACCCTCGTGGGCGTACTCGGGCGCCGGCATACCCTTATCGAGCATCTTTATATTGATATGCAAGAGCGTTGCCTCCTTATGTAGTGCTTGTTGTTTGTCTCCTTAAGCATATGTTAGCAGAAAAGGTCATTCGCCGGCAGGTCTGCACCTGCCCATTACTTGGGTATTTT
>NZ_PFNG01000053.1:0-1240 GCF_002791875.1 Candidatus Aquicultor secundus
AAAGTCAACTTCATCTGGAGCATAGCCGAGCTTTTGCGCGACAGCTTTAAGCGCAGCAAATACCAGGATGTTATTTTGCCGCTGACCGTTCTGCGGCGCATCGATTGCGTTCTTGAGCCGACAAAAGATAAAGTTCTTAAAACAGCCGCCAAGCTGAAAAGCAAGCTCGAAAACTTGAGCCCGCAGCTTTGCAAAGCATCCGGCTTTGCGTTTTACAACACTTCGCTCTATACCTTCGAGCGCTTGTTGGATGATGCCCCAAATCTTGCCTTAAACCTTCGCAACTACATAAACGGTTTTAGCGATAACATGCGCGAGGTGCTGGAGAAGTTCGATTTTGATAACACCATAAACAAGCTCGATGAGGCCGGGCTGCTGTTTTTGGTCATGGAGCGATTCAAGAATATCGATCTTCACCCGGACAAGGTAAGCAACCTTGAGATGGGTTACATTTTCGAGGATTTGATCCGGCGATTCAATGAGGCAATGAACGAGAATCCCGGCGAGCACTTTACGCCAAGAGAAGTCATCGAGCTCATGGCGAGCCTGCTCATTTCAAAAGACGCCGATATCTTAAGCCGCAACCATATTATCCGCACCGTATACGACCCGTGCTGCGGCTCGGGCGGCATGTTAACCATTGCTAAGAATAAAATCTTTGGGATTAACCCGAACGCCGATATACATCTTTTCGGCCAGGAGGTTAACCCCGAGACGTTTGCGGTTTGCAAATCCGATCTGTATATGAAAAGCGCCGATGGGCGGGATGCGGAAAACATAGCATTCGGAAGCACTCTATCAAATGACCGCCATGCAGGTAATCGCTTTGATTACCTGCTCACAAATCCGCCTTTCGGAAAAGAATGGAAGATGGACAAAGACGCGGTGGAAAGGGAGGCCGAGCGCGGATACACCGGGCGCTTCGGCGCGGGGTTGCCGCGCATAAGCGACGGCCAGCTTCTTTTTCTGCAGCACATGCTCGGGCGAATGAAAGATGTGAAGGATGGGGGAAGCAGGGTCGCCATCGTCATGAACGGCTCGCCGCTTTTTATCGGAGATGCCGGAAGTGGCGAGAGCGAGATACGCCGCTGGATACTGGAAAACGATTATCTCGAGGCCATAATCGCCCTGCCGGAGCAGCTTTTCTATAACACCGGCATCGCAACCTATGTTTGGGTGCTCACCAACCGCAAAGAAGAGAAGAGAAAAAATAAAGTGCAGCTTATCAACGCCACGGGCT